>JAAYDD010000082.1 GCA_012729435.1 Desulfobulbus sp. | reverse complement strand
CCGCTATGTCATGATGCTCGATTAATATCTTCCTGGCTTCCTGACCACTGTACGCATGGAGAAATTCAAACTTCCTGTTGTGGTACTCCATATCCTTAATCATGTACGTGGTCACATTGTGAACGTCGGCTTCATCATCGACAATCAAAATCTTCCATCGGTCTTGCGGGATGAGGTCGTCGGCTTTTCCTCCAGGGGCCTCCGGGATTTCATCTTTAAAGAAAATGGTATCATCATCGGTCATCAGAGGCACTCCATGTCAAACAGGTATGGTCATATGAAAGACTGTTCCCTGTCCCGGTCGGCTTTCACAGCCTATTTCTCCGCCGAGGGTCCGTGTGACGAGGTTAAAGACAATATGCAGTCCCAGTCCGGTGGAACCGTGCTGCCGTGAGGTTGTGAAGAAGGGTTCAAAAATCCTGTCCTGTACCTCCGGCTCCATTCCTTTCCCGTTGTCGGAGTAACGCAGTTCCAACACATTCTCCCGACGTACAGCTTCAATCCGAATTTCGCCGCTTTCCTCTTCCGCAAAGCCATGAACAAGACTGTTAATAATGAGGTTGGTCAGGATCTGAGAAAAAGCCCCGGGATAACTCTCAACCGTCAGGTCCGGGTCACATTCGACAATGATCCTGTGGCTTGTCCTCTTCAGTTTAGGTCGCAAACTGAGCAGGATTTCATCTATATACTCACGCAGCCGAAAGAGACGTCGATGTTCTGAGACCTGATCAACCGCCACCATCTTAAAACTGCGGATCAGGTCTGATGCCCGGTTCAGATTAACCAGAATCATATCGACACCTTCTCGGGATTCCTCAAGAAACTGCGTTAAATCGGAACGTTTCATTTCCCCCTGAGAGAAAAGTTCCGTTAATGTCCGATTTTTTTCAACAAGGGTTGAACCGGCGGAGAGAGCCACGCCAACGGGGGTGTTGATTTCATGGGCAACTCCTGCCACCAGCTCTCCCAAGGCTGCCAGCTTTTCTGAAAGAACCAGTTGTTTCTGGGTGCGCTGTAAATTCTCCAGCGTTTGCTGTAAATCACGGTTGGTGCGGGCCAACTGCTCAGTGCGCTGGATCACGCGCTGTTCCAGCTCTTCATTGAGACGAAGCAGCTCGTTTTGGGCAACTGACCGCTCGTGTTCTTTCTTCTCAAGTTCCGTTGCCATGCTGTCAAAAGCACTGGCTAACCGACCAATTTCTCCTTCCTGCGGATCAATGCCGGTACGACTGCTCAGCAGGCCTGATTTTAACTGATCCGTCGCCGCAACCAGCTGATTGAATCGGCGCATCAGGGTGCGTTCACCGACAATTCTCGCTGTGACAAGCGCCAGGGCGGCCGCCAGAATCAACATCGCCAGATTACGAACAAACACAAATCTCGCTTCACCCAGCGCCTGGTCAACAGGAATACCAAGACGAATCATCAGATAGGGAAAAGACGCCCCTTGAAAATGGAGTCTCTTGAAACTGTACAGGCGACTTACTCCGTCCACCCCGATTTTTAAGAAGGTGCCCTCTTCTTCTTCACCGGACATTCGCTCCACCATCCGCGGCAGATCCGGAACCCAGGTATATTTTTCTGTTTCCGGGAATCTGGTCAGGCGCATACCTCTGGCATCGGTCAAGGTGAAGATCGACCGTTCGGGTAAACGGGTATCAGCAAAAAGGCGGCCAAAGTAATTTAAATCAAAGTCAGCAACAAGGACACCTTTAGGGATACTGTCCCCTGCAAACACCGGCTGAACAAAATGAACGACAACCCGGCGTTCATTTTTACGCAAAGCATAATTGCCGATGGTAAAAGCACCTGACTGCAGAGCCTCCTGGAAAACATCGATTGGCTGGGAAGTTGCCGGCAGATCGGCAGGAGCGGCGGCGAGGACATGTCCGTTGACATCGATCAGGGTAAAGGAGACGTAGGCCGTATGACTGGCCAGAATCTCTGCGAGAAGCTTCTGACAGGCGGCGGCATCAAGCTCGCGAACTTCCGCTGACCGCGCCAGCGCCATGAGCAGCAGACGGGCGTTCTCAACCACCCTCTCATGATGAGCAGCCATGGCCTGCACCTGACGGAGAGCGTAATTTTCGGCATCTAGGACGACCCTGTTGCGGAGCTCCCATCCACTGTACAGCAATATTGCCAATGCCGGCAACACTGCCAACAGAACTAAAATAATCAACGTTCTGCGAATGGAGCCGAAAATGAATAGACGCATACGATCATCTCGAAAACGAGAATGAGTCGGTAATGTTCTGCTGTCAGGAGAACATTGTTATGTCATCAGACTTCAATACAGCCGAATTTATATATTATATCAATTTTTGTCAATAAAGGTGTGACCCGGAAGAAAATCTGCCCTCTGCGGACAGAGGGCAGATTTAAGGCATATGCATTAAAAAAGCAGCGTTGCTAATCAACCGGATGGAGAACCGAGGTTTTCAGTTTTCCTGCTCGTACCGATACGAGCCAATAGGATGCAGGGCTTCTGCGAATAGAGGCTGTCAACGCCTCGCTGACCCGGTGGGAGTCTTCAATAAGATTATAGAAGGCGGAGTCGATACCGATAAATCCGTCCAGCAGATGCGTCAGGGTATGCAGCACTTTGGTCACATACCCCTGTTGCAGATCAGGTAACTGTTCAAGGGAGGTAACTCCTTCTTCTTTCAGATGGGCAAGCATACGCCAGGCAAAATCGGTATTGGCTGCCAGTCCTTGTGCCAGGGTCGGTTCAAAAAGAGGATGCGATCCGTTGTATACCTCCTCAGGCCGAATGAGAAACTCAGCATAACAGATCAACTGATTGCCGGAGAGATAATGCTCCACGTGGCGTATAGCCCGATCTTTAGATACAGACTGCACTAAAAAGTAATGGGAAACAGGGTAGTCCATGGTTTTACACAACAGTTGATCATCAAGAGATATGAGCTGCCTTCTCTGCAAGACTGCAGACAGCCCTGACATGGTTCCGACACGCTATATCCTGGACACCGGCAAACCCCATGTCCATGTTCACATACCAGCCTTCATGGTATCCGTGACGGTCACAACTCCAGAGCCATTTCATTGCCTGCTCGATACCCTCCGAAGAAAAGAAAGCTGCGCAGCCGGCGTCGGACAGCATGCTTAACAGTTCATTAACGGTGGGAAGCCGCCAGGTTTCGTAACCCTGGAATCGTTGCCTGTTTAACGTCTCTATGTAACTGTACGCTTCGGCAAGAGAAAGTGGAAATCGGCTGCCGTGCCTCTGCCATACGAGATCCGTTGCCTGGTCCCACACGACTTCCTCTCCCAACCGAAGTACATTGCATACAGACTCCACAGGTCTCATCAAAGAGGAGACCCCAAAATGTTTTTGAGCCTGAGACCGGCGTACATTCATTGGTTTTTTTCGTAAATTCCCTGACCTGTCACCTGGCAGCGGCACCGGACAGTGTCTTG
>JAAYDD010000081.1 GCA_012729435.1 Desulfobulbus sp. | reverse complement strand
TGATTTTGAAGCCATGATCCGGGCGGCCGCACGGTTTATTGATGCGAAACGACCGCAAGATCAGGTGGCCCTGCTGTCCCTTGACAGCAGTGCCGAAGGCTACTCTATCCTCTCGAACTTCGACCGCGAGCCTTCCATCCTCGGTCGTCGTCTGGCAGATCTGCAACCCCGCAGTGACAAGACAAGACTGTACGACGGGGTGGTCGCAGCCATGCAGATGGCTGCAAGCGCCGGCGGCGGGGATTCGTCCAGCAACGTCGACTATGTGGTTTCCACCTCCATCGTTGTCCTTGGCAGTGGCAGAGATGATGACAGCGCCATCAATCGGTCCGACCTGATGACCAGAATTTCCGGCCTGAAAATTCCGGTTCCGATCTACTGCCTCGGCTTTGGAGAACCTGAGAGCAAGGAGCAACGCAATCTTCAGGCGCTGTCGAAGAACTCGTTCGGCAAGCATTACCCGATCAGCAGCACACACGATACGATCACCCGAAGTATTGAGGATATCCAAAACATCATGCAAAGCGACTATGTGCTCACACTCCGAGCCTACATTCCGGTGGACGGGGAAAACCACAGCATCAAGGTCGGTGTGGAGTATCCCACCGGCAGCGGTATCATGTACTATGATACCGCATCGTTCGAGGCCATTGAACCTCCGACCTTTCCCCAGATTCTTGAGGCTCAGCAGAAGATTGACAGGTTAATCCCGGCTCTGACTAAAAATGAAGAACTTTATATAAAAAATCCTTTTGCCCCTCCGGCTGAACCGCCGGGGAGCGGCAGACAGTAAATAAAAGTATCGACCGGATTTCTTTACCTTCAGATCACTGCACAGCCTTCATGCCGCTTAAAAGCGCCGGAAGGCTGTGCCTATTTCCGATTCAGCTGCAATCTTTCTATGGCATCTGAACAAACAGTGCCTTTCACGACGGATGTCGCCTATTTAGTATCCCTTGATACCGGTCTGGCCCATCGGGAATATCGGGTGAGCGGTCAGGGTGCTACCATCGGCAGGGACGGCCATGTCTGTGCAATCGTTGTTGTTGATAAGGCCGTATCAAGATGTCATGCTCGTATTATCCGTGATGAGACCGGCCGGTACCGTCTCTTTGACCTTGAATCAACAAACGGAGTGTTTGTCAACGGCGGCAAACTCACCGGTTCACATACTCTGCAGGATGGTGACCTCATCGGTCTTGGTTCGGCTGCTGTCGTGCATCTCCGCTTTCAGCGCCACAGCAGTCGAAAACCCCGTCGCTTTACCCTTCCCAGGCAAATTAAATGGAGTATCGGACGGAGGCGGGACTGTGATCTCCCGCTTCCATCTGAACCCACGGTCAGCAGTCAACATGCCGAGCTGATCAACCGCAACGGCGTATTGCATCTCGCTGACAACCAAAGCCTCAACGGTACCTGGGTCAACGGCCAGCCAGTCAGCCACTGCATCCTCAATGAATCGGATACAGTCGTAATCGGTGCCACCCGCTTCCAGTTGAAACTCACTCCGGATGGTTCTTTGCTGGTTCATCAGCATGACTGCGGTCAGGCTGTCCACCTGGAAGCCGTTTGCCTGAGGCGTACAATGCAGCTCGCCGGTGTCCATCGGACACTCCTGGACAACATCACCCTGTCCGTCGCTCCGGGTGAATTTGTCGGAATTCTCGGTCCTTCCGGCGCAGGTAAAACCACGTTACTGACCACCCTTGCCGGTGTGGTCCATGCAGACAGGGGACAGGTTCTTATTGACGAAACCCCCTTGGATACCACAGGCCCGATGTTTCGCAATACGATCGGATATGTGCCGCAGGATGATATCCTGCATCCTGAGCTTACCGTGGAAGCATGCTTCAACTACATCGCCCGCCTCCGTTTGTCTCCTGACCTGACAGCATCCAGACGGGCGGACATAGTGGACAGTACCATTGAAACGCTGGGGCTTGGTCAGATACGACAGACCCCTATCCATCGTTTAAGTGGCGGACAACGCAAACGGGTCTCCATAGGAGCCGAGCTCCTTGTCCGCCCCAGTCTTCTTTTCCTTGATGAGCCGACCTCAGGGCTTGATCCCAGCACTGAAGAACGGTTGATGCAGCATTTCCGCAAGATCACGTATAACGGAACCACCGTCATCATCACAACCCACGTCCTTTACAATCTGAGTCTTTTAGACAAGGTGGTTTTTCTCTCCCAGGGCAGACTTGTGTTCTTTGGAACACCCGCTGAAGCCCTTTGTTTTTTTGGAACAGAGGAACATCCGCTGCGGCAGCCGACGAGGATTTTTGATCTCCTCACAGGTGAGGACCATCCAACAGACACAATAAATCCTGTTCATACCGCCGATGAAAAACGCATTGCCCTGCACTATGCAGACCGATACGCTGCATCTTCTCTGGCTGAGGAGCATATTGACAAACAGCTTTCTTCAGTCGCCCGGCAGATGTACCAGGAGCACACTCAAACAGCCCCTAACCTGACAAAAGAACGGAGAGTGAGAGAGCGGTTTCGAGCAGCTGCACAGTCACTGTCAGCGCGAAATATATGGCATTCTGTTGTTGAATCCTGCCGTTGTTGGCATGTCTTATCGCAAAGACACCTGCGCATCCGCAGCCATTCGACACGAAGGTTCCTTCTTTTTCTCCTCGTTCCGGCGGTTCTCGCCCTGGCGACTCTGTCGCAGCCCTTCAAGGGCGTTGCAACCGATGAAACAGTTCATGCCCGTCGGACGGCACTGCAGGAATCGATAGGCCGAGGCGGTGCCTCTGTGGAAATAGTACTCAAAGAGCTGCTCTCACCATCCGGCAGCCATGATCCCCGCAGCGCAACAGACATTCTCTACAGCCTGCGCTATGAAGGAGTAGCCAGTTTACCGGTATCCATGGGTACTTTACTCATGATTGTCATGACCGCTGTCTTTTCCGGCACCCTGCTGAGCTGCCTTGAAATCTCGACCGAACAGTCAATTTATCGCAGGGAACGCATCTCGTTTTTGAGGATTGTTCCCTATCTGACATCCAAACTTCCCTTCTGCATGATGATGAGCGGTCTGCAGTGCCTGCTCTACGTGTCTATCTGCTGGCTGCAACCGGAGCTGCCCCTTGTCGCCCTGCCGCCGGTTTTCACTGTCATGGTTGCCGTATCCTGGTGTTCCGTGTGTGTCGGACTTCTGCTCAGTGCCGTGGATGGCAGCGGCGGGAGATTCTCCGTTATGCTGGCAGTGATCGTCGTACTCCCCCAACTGCTTCTGTCAGGAGGCCTGGGACCCGATTACTACGGACAGATGTCAACAGGCCAGCAATGGATAGCCGATTTTCTGCCGGCACGATGGGGATTGGAGATGCTCTGTACAGCCCTATTCGGCGCATTTCAGAGCGAAGGGGCGGATTGGATTCCATCGTTTATCAGAGAAGTTATTGGTTTTGACTTTGGAGTTTCAGTTTATTATAGTGGGATGGTTAGATTGTTGATTCTCTCTGCCCTCTGGCTGTTTCTCTGTGCAGGATTCCTGCATTTTCGTGACAACCGCTCATGCTGAATGATGCGCCCACACTTCTTGATACCAGTGGCGTTATAACCGGTCCGTCAACAAACATCGCCGG
Source organism: Desulfobulbus sp. (assembly GCA_012729435.1). Taxonomy (GTDB): domain Bacteria; phylum Desulfobacterota; class Desulfobulbia; order Desulfobulbales; family Desulfobulbaceae; genus Desulfobulbus. The sequence goes on along the minus strand of JAAYDD010000081.1, from coordinate 4,816 downwards.
TGATAAAGACGGACTGATTGCCCGCAGATACCGTCTGTTACAGTTACTTGGCACAGGCGGCATGGGTAACGTCTACCTGGCCGGCGACCTGATCTTAGAACGTCAGGTAGCAATAAAAACCATTCGTCCGGAACTAAGCGGTAATGAGGAGTTGCGCAACCGTATCAAAAGGGAGTGCCGACTTCACGCTGCCATTGGTGCCCATGCCAACATCGTCACCTTATACGATACGATCGAGGAGAATGGAAACATCTACCTGGTGATGGAATATTTCTCCGGACAAACCCTGGCAGCCCGACTCACCGCCACCAGTGAGTCAGAACGGCTCCCCCTGCATCTGGCTCTTGATATTGTCCGGCAGATCCTGCTGGCTCTGACCTGTATTCATGATCGGGATATCGTACACCGTGATATCAAAACCTCAAACATTCTTCTGCAAAAACAAGATGATGGTCGATATCTCGCTAAATTGACCGATTTTGGAATTGCTCAGCCCGATGTTGATGCCGCCATTGTCACCCGGCTGACATCTCTTGACACCCAGGGACCTGGTACTCCTGTTTATATGGCCCCCGAACGGATCGATCCGCAGACGTTCGGAAGTATCAGTGTTGCCACCGACCTCTATGCGGTCGGGATTATTCTTTACGAAATGCTGACCGGATCACCACCGTTCACAGGAAGCATGACTGAAGTCTTTACCGGTCACCTCCTGCATGACCCGGATTTAAGTATCCTGCCGGCAGACCTTCCCGACCGTCTTGCACAGATCCTTACCAGAGGGCTTGCCAAGCAACCGGCCGAACGATTTCAAAATGCCGGAGACTTTCTTGCCGCGCTTGCCGATATCACCGCCTGCAGCTCCTTCCTGCCCCAGCCCGAATCTTCCGCCAGGTATGAGGCAACCCTTTTGGCTGCGGAAGAATATGTTCAGGTATCAGTTGCTCCTGATGCAACTATTCTGAATTCTGATCTGAACCGTTCCCTTCCGCCCAGCCGTACAGGAACTTTTTCTCTCAGAAGATGGTGGTGGGGCATTCCTCTGGTGATCATTCTGACTACGGCCGGTGTATACCAGTTGAGCAAACGGTCCATCGGGCCGGCCCCTCCTCCAGCGCCGGCCGGGACATTGCCCTCATCCTCTTCTCCATCAACTGCAGCCATGCCCGTTGACAGCGCTCCTCCTGCCGCAGAAAAAACGGAGCAGCCAAAGACCGGATCAGCTCTACAGGCCCTTGAGCAGGCCCGACAACAAAAAACCGCCAGGCCTTCGCCTCCTCCTGTTTCTGTCCGGACAGCCGCTTCACCTTCACAGGGCACGCCAGCACCCGCTGTCAGACGAGCCAGTGAATGGCGGGTAACTGAAAATCACACCCGTAAAATTCAGTGATCTGTTCGAATTCTCATGCTGCGTAAGATACTGCTTCTCCTCGTTACTTCTGCTTTCTTTTTCTTAAACGCCCCTTCCCCCATCACGCTGACCATCGGTGGAGGGACCACCGGATTTGTGACAGATGCAGAAGCAGCATGGAACAGCATTGAAGGCTTTTTTGATGATCTCGGTCGGTCCATCCGGCAGACGACCCGCCAGATCACTCGCAGCACCCGACCTAAAACCCGTTCAACCTCCAGCAAACACCGGAAAACACCGGCAGTCAGCATCAATCGATCAACTCTTGCCCCTACAGAGGTGTACAGGGGAGAACAGGTGACCCTGACTTTGCGATACGTCATTCAGGGAGCACCTGATGGGGGAATGAGGGTGCGGGAACGAAGTACGCTGAACAGAGACGACAAGGAGCTAACGGTTCTGAAAGACGAAACAAGTGTGAAAACAAACGGTGTCTGGGAGAATACACTGAGCTTTGCCGTTCCTGCCTCAGCGCAACCCGGTAACTATTCCGTTACCCTTCAGATCAGTGGTCAAGGAAAAAGTACCAGTGCACGACGATCTTTCACTGTTCTTCGCTGAGAGATCCGACAAAATCTTACCGGGGCAATGATACCGTCAAAAGGACAGGGATAGTATGCAGCTTGTCGAAGGAACCTGCCGGCTCCTGGGAATGTCCGCTACCTATGCCGGTGCCACAGATCCGGGTCGTGTCCGTCCATGTAACGAAGACAACCTGCTGCTCGTTCCGGAAACAGGCGTGTTTGCAGTAGCCGATGGACTGGGCGGACTTGACGCCGGTGATCTCGCCAGCGCCATAGCGCTTTCCTGTCTGCACGACCTGAGTTTACACCAGGAAAAATCCTGCAGCGATCCCTGTGATCAGGTGCAGACCATGGTGATGAAGGTCAATCGGCACACCTACAAACAACGTGTGGCCCTGGGCAAACGAATGGCCACAACTCTGGCAATGGTCCGTTTTTTCGCTCATACAGCAACTGTTGCCCATGTCGGTGACAGCCGGATCTACCATTTACATGATGGCAGCCTGATAAGACTGACCAGTGATCATTCGCTGGCAAACGACCTCTGTCTGCAAGGTGTCTTATCGGCTGATAAGGTGGCCAATTTTCCACAACGTCATATCATTACCCGTGCCATCGGTGCTGAAACGTCTGTTCAGCCGAGTGTTGCCCGGTTCGAATTTGTACCCGGCGACCTGCTCCTGCTCTGTACCGACGGCCTGACCTCCATGGTGGAGGAAAAGGTGATAGCGTCCTGCCTGACCCGAACTTCCAGAACCGGAGAAATGGCGGAACAACTCGTGAACCTGGCCAACGAAGCAGGAGGACGCGATAATATCACCGTGGTGGTCATTGCGGTCGAATCCTGATGTCAAACGACCGGCGGAACGCAGAAGTCTGTTTGCGTTATCCTCCTCTTGAAACGGGCTCCCGCAGGCAAGATCAACAAAAAAGCCACTGTCCGTTTACCCTCGGACAGTGGCTTGTCTTTGTGTCTCTTCAAAAAAGAGAACTGGAACTTTTTAACTACACAGAGGTTCTTTCAATCCCGCACTTTACGCGGCCTTCTTCTCAGGCGCCTTCAAGGTGGCCAGAATGATAACTGCAACCGCCAGAATGACAGCTGACACCACAAAAGGTACGTAGAAAGATCCGGTCATGGCCCTGAGCTGGCCTCCGAAATAAGGACCACAGAAACCGGCCACACCCCAGGCGGTGAACAGCAGACCGTAGTTGGATCCCTGGGCGGTTGGTCCGTAGTACTGCAGCGTAGTCGCCGGAAACAGTGTAAACATGGCACCGTAGTTCCAACCGATCAGAGCAGCAACTGCCGCCAAGAAGGTTGCATTGGATCCTGCCGGGGAGAGCAGCAGCATTGCACCCACCTGCAGAATGAACAGGGTGACAAATATTTTCTTGGTACCGATCTTATCCGCCAACGGGCCGATCAGGATACGAACCAGAGCATTGAAAATCGCCAGAGTACTCGGTGCACCGGCAGCAGCCATGGCAATATTCTTGGCTTCCTGAGGAGGTATCTCTGCTGCCGCATCAAGCGCATTTTTCACCTTGTAGGCAGCTGTCATTGCATCAATACCATGCGCGGCAATCAGGCCGATAACCATCAGACCGGCAAAAGAACCACAGAAATAAGCAACCCACAGCAGCCAGAACTGCGCGGTCTTTTTCGTCTCTTCATAGGTGTAGTCCCGATATGCCTTGGGTCCGCCGGCACCGGCTGCAGGAGCCGGGGGGTTCCAGCCCGCCGGTTTGTAACCGGGAGGCGGTACTTTCAGGCAAAGCGCGGCCAGCACAACCATGATTCCCATGGCAATACCAACATACTTGAACACCGGGAGAGCACTCCCGTTTCCGATGGCAGGCGAGTTGATCATATAAGTGGCCATCGGTGCCATGATGAAGGATCCCAGTCCCAGACCGACAACGGTAAAACCGGTGGCCAGGGCGCGCCGGTCAGGCCACCATTTGGGTGCAGTGGCGATCGGCGGAAGATAGACGCAACCACCGCCAAAACCGGCAATAATCCCGTAATACAGGTAGAGCAGATAAAGCTGATTTTTTCCGGCAGCCTTGGCCGCATCACCGCCGGCAGCGATCACTGCGGGGTCCGGAGGGTTGATTGTGGAAACCATGAAAAAGCCAAAGGCCATGATAAGACCGCCGATAAGAACGACGTTTCGCGGGCCGAACTTGTCACTCAAACGTCCGGCAGGAAAGGTCATCAAGCCGAAAATTAAACAGATGATGGCATACGCCAAAGCGACTTCCGGTACTGTCCAGCCGAACTGTGCTTGCAGAGGCTTGATAAAAACGCTAAAGGCATACAACAATAAACCGCAAGTGGTGCTGCCCAAAAGGCCTCCAAGTAGTGGTATCCACCTTGGAAATGTAGTTTGTTCTGACATTTATGCACTCCCCCTCTTTTGAAGTTTTGTTGAACTGCTTACTGCGTGTGAATCCTTTTTGGCTTTAGCTGATTTTTCTCCCTCCTTTTATGCTGAATAATCTTAAGGTTGCCTGTCTTCTTCCCATTTTTCTACAATGTAGCGCTGACTATAAAAGAGTTGGAAAGTGCTGTCAACGAACAAAATCAAGGATTTGTGCATGTTTCCGCACTTTTTAGACACCATATTTTTTTAAGTTCGCCAAACAATGATTCGTCATTCAGTGACAGCATCCTGAAGATACACACTATATTTGCCTGTAGACCTCTGATCTTTCTGTTCGCGATTCTTCCCGGTGCATCCGGTAAAAGATGAAAAGAGAGACCAACACGATCAACATCGCCGGTCTCTGACCCTATGAATTACTGGTTTACGTCAAGAAGAGGAGCAAGTGATGCTGTCCGGGATGCAGCCATCACCACCAGGTGGTCAACCTT
>JAAYDD010000080.1 GCA_012729435.1 Desulfobulbus sp. | reverse complement strand
CTCCAGATTCGGATCGCCCAGCGACTGCCACCATTTTTCAGGCAGCGGCAGATCCCCGGCCGACGAAAACCCGTCCGGCAGCGGCACCGGCGGCGGCACATCCCGTACCGGCCGCCCGCAGCCGGAGATCCAAAGCCCCAGCAGAACCGCGGCCGTCTGCATCGACAATATCGTTCTGTTTCTTTGCTGATTGGAGTTTCGCATCGTGGATCTTACGAAGAAAAAGCGGCCTCAATTTTCTCCCGCACCGCCGAAAGGCCCGCCAGGGAGAACAGGGTAATATGTTCAGCCAGGGCGTCAATCGTTTCTGTAGTCGATTGGGGGCTGTCCAGAAAGGAGGGCAGGTGACCCCTGCCTTTTCGAAATCCGATCGCCAGGCATTGATGGATCACGCTCATCACGCAGAATACAATCTGCTGCTCGGTCGCGTCCGGACCGATCAGGTCGCGGATGATCCCCAGCATAATCTCCCGCAGCGGCCTGACGATGTCCTCATGAACCCGCCGGAAGGTCTCGATCGGATCGGCCATTTCCCGCAGGAGGATCTGCCCGGCGCAGCCCAGCCGGCCGTCATCCAGAATCCGGTGCAGAACCGAATGAATCAGGGCCCCCAGACGCTCTTCGGCCGGGGCCTCCGCCGGCAGGCCCCCATCGGGCGGATACACCCGAAGGGCCTCCCCAAAGGCGTTTTTCAGCACTGCGATGTACAGTTCGTCCTTGCTGTCGAAGTGATAATTGACCGCCGCTACGTTGCTGTGGGCACGTCGGCAGATCTCCGCCACCGTGGTGTCACGGTACCCCTTCTCGGCAAAGACCTCCGAGGCCGCCTTCAGCAGCTTTCGGTAGGTATCTACACCGTCTTTTCGTATCGCCATTCTTTTTCTCCCCTCAAGAGACCGGCATAAATTAAACGGCCATTTGAAATAGTCAATAGAATTTTAATGAAAATTTACCGAAGGCCGTGGAAATGACGATGTTAATAAGACGATAACTTGTTTATTGAAATGGGTTATGTATTAAAAAGGGAATGCGTAGAAAAGTCCTGAAAACTCTCTCCTCTCTACTTTCTGATTTTGATCCCAAAGGGATCAAAATCGGGGAGACTGCCAATCGTTAGAACCATTGACTCAAGAATTTATCGCAGCCACTCAGGAATATTTTTCAGAAACTACTCTATTTCAAGAACTTATCGAAGATCCCCAGTCTTGGTTAGCACGTAATGCCCGGTCTTCTTCGAACCTTGAAACCTAATTATATCAGCATTCCTGAGAACATCAAGTGCCCGTTGGGCCGTTTTGGCTGAACAATTTAAGCTACTTTCCACATCTTCCCGCCGCAATTTTCGCCCCTGATTCAGGGCATCCAGTATCCATTGACAGCGTGTTTTAACCTTAGAACTTACCCCAAAATTTATCGGGTCATTTTTTTGACCCTTTAAATGTCCTTTAGGGTCAGAATTTTGACCCCATAAATTGTCATTATGACCCAATAAATTTGTATTGGAGTCACAGAAACTAACCGTAATGCGATAGTTGAGTCGGTAGCCCTGATCAGTATGTTCCAAAATATCATTGTCGCCGACTTCTACATTGAGATGTTTTTTCAAGAGCCGGGCGAACTGATTTCGGATGGTGCGGGCGCATCCAGTAATGGTGCCAATGCCATTTTCAGCGCTGATTTTGCTGGCGATCTGTTCACCACCATAATATTTATAGATTCCATCGGTCTTGACCTCAGCCAGGACTTTGAGCATTTCTCGGGAAGCAGCAGCCTTGCTTCCTAGCACCTTAACGCCACATAATTCAACGCGCTCCGGATAAAAAATCATCTGGCCACCAGTAAAGGTGCCTTCGGGCTGAGGTGGCTGGGCTTCTTGGGATTTCTGATATTTCTGAAGGGTAGTTTCGATAACATGGGCCAACGTACGGCCATTGGGGGGAAAGGGCTTGCAGATAAAGTCAATGGCGCCTATCCCTATTAAATCCGCAGCCATATCCAGGCCGGCCTGGTGGTAACCAGTCATAATTACCACCGGCACATTTCCGTGCCCTTTGATCTGGCGGATCTGACGCAACAGGTGTTTGCCAAATTCTGCGCTGGCAGCACCGCTATTGGGGCGAGCTGGGATCTGCAGGTCCAGCAGGACCAGATCGTAGCCGTTTTTCTCAAGAAGCCCCAGGGCCTCCTGCTGATTAGCTGCCCAATCATTTTCATAGCCCAATGAGGTCAAAACATCATCAATGACCTCGGTTTTGATTTTACGGTCGTCCTCTACCACAAGAACCTTCATAGGTATCCTCCTCAACCGTGGTATCTTTGGATGGGAACGTCATGGTTATGGTGGTTCCAACATTATGCTGGCTGCTGATTTCCAGGGTCCCGTTATTGGCGGCAATGTATTTGTAGGCAATGGGCAGGCCTAAACCTGTGCTTTCCCGTTTGGTTTTATTGATGTCTCGTGGCGCAAAGGCTTGTAATTCCTCCATGACCTGTGGCTCGATCCCCTGTCCATCGTCCTGAAGGATAATCTGGATTTCATAGCCGCATACAACCACCTGAATACGGATCGTCCCTTCTTTCAACCCCTGCCCATCTGAAGCGAAGGATTCATAGGCATTTTTAATCAGATTGATGAGGGCCAACAAAACGAGTTGTCGGGCCATTTTGATTCGGATACGTTCTGGTTTTTCTACCAGCACCTGTATACAAGAAATATCATATCCCAGTTTGGCGATCTTGATCTGTGCCTTTTCAATCGCCTCATCGATAATCTCGTCTATATTTTCGTAGTGTTTTTCGACATTGAGGGGCCTTACAAATTGCTCCATGTTCTCGATGATCTGTTCGATAAGCTGAAGATCATCCCGGATGGATTTGTTTCGTTTATGCTTAGGATTTTCATTCAAAAGGATTTCGACATTAGCGCTGAGGGTGGTCAGAATGCTCCGGAAATTATGCGCTAAGGTCGAGGCAAGTAGGGAAGACCGGTAATCGGCAAGTCGATGGATCTTGTCGGCAATAACCTGTCCGTATTGACCCACCAGTTTCTTGACCTGGGCCAGATATTCTTTGGGCAGCGTGCTTTCTTTAGAACGTTTCTGGTTAAATTTAGCTCGGCGGTTTAAGCTCCGTTCTGCATTTTTACGGACATAGATGTTATCATCCCCGCACAGTAGGAGGATCAAATGAGAACATTCGGCCTGGTCAAACAGATGCAGGTGCCGGGATACAGCCAAACGAATCTGCCAGTCTGGGTCCCTGGCCAGTTGTTCAGCCATTTCCAGAAAGAGTGTCTCGTTGCATGAAATGGTTCCCTGCAGCAGTTCCTGGCCTAAGGAGTCTGCCAATTGCTGCCGGGTTGAGACCGGCAACGAATCCGGATTATCCTGCAGCTGCCGG
>JAAYDD010000079.1 GCA_012729435.1 Desulfobulbus sp. | reverse complement strand
AATAATGATTTCTTTTCGTACGCTGTCATCTTTAATCCTGTGTTTGATCTTGGTGGCAGCCGGAAGACAGACAATATTTGCGGTAACCAGGCCATAAATCGTCGCAACAAATGCCACCGCAATACCGGCACCAAGTTTAGAGGTATCCTCAAGGTTGCTCATAACATGGATTAGACCAAGCACTGCCCCGATAATACCGATGGTCGGCGCATAACCGCCCGCGGCCTCAAAAAACTCAGCACTCATTTTAGAGTGATCCTCTTCTGCGGTGAGATCGATTTCCAGAAGTTCACGAATATCCTTAGGTTCAACTCCATCAACTGACAACGAAATCGCTTTTTTCATAAAGCGATCCGTATGATTCTGGCCATCCTGCTCCAGAGCAATAATACCATTTTTTCTGGCCTTGGCTGCATAACCGCAGATCTCTGTTATAAGATCGTCGTTCTTGGGCGAATTGGCGAGCAATTTCTTTAAATCTTTAAAAGCCCCCACGGCGACATCGAGAGGAAAACTGACAAAAGCAGCGCCAAACGTACCGCCAAGCACTATTAAAGCAGCCGTAGGCTGGAGTAACGCGGTCAGGTGAAGTCCTTCAAGGACGGCACCGCCGACCACGGCACCCAACCCCATGACCAGCCCAATAAGAGTTGCAAGATCCATAATTTAAATAACGGGAGTTAAATACTAAAGAGAATGTATCCGCAGACGCGTTATCTTATTGTATGGACTATCGTTCTGATTACAAAGAAAAAAAGGATTACGCTGAAGTGATAATCAAGAAGCGTACGGATTGCACTGCGTATTGATGAAGACGCAATGAGCTGTCCGGCGGAAGGACGCAGTGTTGCACTAGGAGGCCACGTCACGTCGGGACTGGCGGATAATCCGGACACGATAATCAACGATCTTGTCAACAATCTCTTCCGCTTTTTCGCGCACAAGAATGTGATCACCGTTGATCAGCGTGATAATCGTGTCCGGAGTCTGCTCTATACCCTTGATCAGATCGGGGTTCAGGTAAAATTCAGAATGGTTGATCCGGGTCAGTTTGATCATATTAGAAAAAACGCATTCAAGAGGAGCCTGACAGTTGCCATAATGTTAATAAAACGAACGGCTGCTGTGATTACTCCTCCTGTGACACTGCATCCGCAAGCTTTTCTACATCACCTCAAATTTGATGAGGATCTGATCAGATTCCACTGCCTGCCCCTTATCGACCAACACCTCGGTAATGATACCGTCCACTGGTGAGGCAACACCGCTTTCCATCTTCATGGACTCGAGAATCACGAGGTTCTGGCCGCGGAACACACGCTCACCCTTTTGAGCCAATACTTCAACAACCAATCCGGGCATCGGACAGACCAAAACATTATTGAGCAGTTTATCCGCTTTTTCAGGCATATACTTCATCATAGCCCATTCTTTCGGAGTATACACCTCAAAAAGCCTGGAAATTCCGTTGAAACTCATAAAAATGAAGGAATCCTGAAACCGGATGCGGAAACGGTAAGGCAAACCGTTAATGACCAGTTTCAGGCGGCGCCGGAAAAATTCAAACATCGGAATTTCGACCTTATGAGTGCTGCCATCTACACGAATGGTGCAGGTCTCTCCACTGACCGGTGTGCCTTCCAGTACCACCTCAAACAGATCTTCGTGGGATCGCACCCGATAGTGATGCGTTCTCCCCATATCACGTTTACCTCCGATAATGGACACCATGTGCCTGAGCGACTCCCGTACAGCAACAGTTCGGGTATGATAGATCAGGGTTGCGGCCAATGCTGCCAGCTGCAGATACTGAAGCGACGGTGAGCGTTTCGAAACACCTCCTTCAAAATGCTGATCAATGAAACCGGTGGTCAGTGCACCTTCGGCAAATTCTGGCAGACAGATCACACTCGTGACGAAATCGATATTGGTTGATACGCCTTCAATGTGATAGCCATTAAGAGACTCGATCAGCAAACGCCGGGCATCTTCCCGGGTTTTTCCATGGCAGATCACTTTGGCCAGCATGGAATCGTAGTACACATCTATCTTGCCCCCGATATTGACGCCACTGTCCACACGGATTCCACTGCCGCGAGGAGCTGCGTAGCGGGTGATCATCCCTGTGGATGGAATAAACCCACGCGTCGGATCTTCGGCACAGATACGCGCTTCAATAGCCCACCCTTTGAAGGTAACACCGTCCTGGTCAAACGGCAGCGGCTCTCCGGCAGCAATACGGAGCTGTAACTCTACGAGATCAAGCCCTGTTATCATCTCAGTCACAGGATGTTCCACCTGGAGACGGGTATTCATCTCCAGAAAATAGAAGTTGTGTTGCGCATCCATGACGAACTCGACGGTACCGGCGTTAACGTATTTGGCCTCCCTGGCCAGATCGCAGGCGGCCTTGCCCATCCGTGAACGCAGGTCTGCTGACACAACCGGTGAAGGCGACTCCTCGATCACCTTCTGATAACGACGTTGAATAGAACATTCACGTTCGCCAAGATGAACAACATGTCCCTGGCTATCGGCCAGGATCTGGATCTCAATATGGCGGGGCTGTTCAATATATCGTTCAACAAAAACTCTCGTATCATTGAATGCCTTTAAGGTCTCTTTGCGACTTGCCTCAAGAGCCTCCCTCATCTGTTCCGGTTCGCGCACAATACGCATTCCTTTGCCACCACCGCCGGCTGCAGGCTTCAGAAGAATCGGATAGCCAATTTCTTCAGCAATGGCCAGCGCCTCCTCGTCGTCCTTGACCGCCTCAATATGCCCGGGGATGACCGGCACACCGGCGTTTTTGGCAAGCTCCTTGGATGTGATCTTATCACCCATGACATCAACCGCTTCCACAGGCGGGCCGATAAAGACGAGCCCCGCATCCCGGACAGCCCGGGCAAAATCAGCTTTTTCCGAAAGAAAACCATAACCGGGATGAATGGCCTGTGCTCCGGTAGCCTTTGCCGCCGCGATGATTTTATCTATATCCAGATAGGATTTTTGCGATTGAGATTCACCTATATGGACAGCCTCATCGGCCAGGTGTCTGTGCAGACTTCTGTTGTCAGCATCAGAATAGACTGCAACGGTTTGAATCCCCAAACGATTACAGGTCCGGATGATGCGGATGGCAATTTCACCACGGTTGGCAATCAGTATCTTCTCAAACATGGCATACCTCACAGGGGAATATTTCCGTGTTTACGATCCGGGCCCTTTGTCTTCTTGCTGTCAAGCATTTGCAAGGTGCGGATAAGATGTGAGCGGGTATCACGAGGGAAGATAACATCATCAATATACCCCCGTTGCGCCGCCAGAAACGGGTTGGCAAATGTACGGCGATACTCTTCCATCTTTTCATTGAGCACCGCCTCTGGATCTTCAGCTGCATAGATCTCCTTGCGGTGAATAACCTCGGCTGCCCCCTTAGGCCCCATAACCGCGATCTCGGCCGTTGGCCAGGCATAGTTGACATCACAGTGGATGTGTTTGGAGTTCATAACCAGGTAGGCACCGCCGTAAGCCTTGCGGATAATAACAGAAACCCTCGGCACCGTTGCTTCAGTAAAGGCGTAGAGCAGTTTCGCACCATGCCGTATGATACCGCCGTGTTCCTGATCCGGCCCGGGCATAAAGCCGGGCACGTCCACCAGAGCAATCAGCGGGATATTGAACGAATCACAAAAGCGGACAAAACGGCCGGCCTTGACCGAGGCATCGATATCGAGAACTCCGGCGAGCACTGCCGGCTGATTGGCAACAAGACCAACAGTCTGCCCTCCGAGACGACCGAAACCGCAGATAATATTACGGGCAAAACCTGCATGAACCTCCATAAATTCCGCACCATCAAGGATGGAGTGAATGAGTACGTTCATGTCATAGGTCTGATTGGAATTACTCGGGATCAGATAGTCAAGAGCCGGATCAGTCCGGTCAGGAGCATCGCTGAGATCTAAAACAGGGGCCCGCAAACGGTTGTTGGAGGGCAGATAACTGATGAGCCGTCGTACTTCACGCAGGGCCAGGACGTCGTTGTGCACAGTAAAATGGGCAACACCGCTGGCACCGGCATGAATTTTAGCACCACCAAGCTCTTCGGACGTGATATCCTGGTGAGTTACCGTCTTAACCACAGAAGGGCCGGTTACAAACATGTAGGACGAATCTTCAACCATGAACACAAAATCGGTGATCGACGGACTATAGACCGCTCCACCGGCACAGGTTCCCATGACACAGGAGATTTGAGGAACCACTCCGCTCGCCCGAACATTGCGATGAAAGATCTCACCGTAAGCGGCCAGTGCATCGACACCTTCCTGAATACGGGCACCTCCTGAATCGTTCAGACCTATGATCGGGGCCCCAACCTTGACAGCCAGGTCCATGACTTTACAGATCTTCTGGGCATGAGCCTCGCCAAGAGAACCACCAAGAATGGTGAAATCCTGGCTGAAGACAAAAACTTCACGTCCGTCAATGGAGCCATGACCGGTGATAACCCCGTCGCCAAGATAGTTTTTGACACCTCCGAGACTACTTCCCCGGCCGATCTTCAAAACATCGAACTCCTCAAAGGTGCCCTCATCAAGGAGTAAATCAAGACGCTCCCGGGCACTCAACTTGCCTTTGCGATGCTGAGCCTCTATCTGTTGAGCCCCGCCGGCGGAAACAGATTCCGCACGCAGCCTTTCCAAAGTTTCCAAGGTAGCCTGGTATTGTGTGTCCATAAATCCCGTCACCCCGTTGTTGAATCTGACCTGTTTACCAAATCATGGCAGATTCTCGATTCATCTTTGCCTGCCGTATGGGCGGCACATCATCTTCTCTGTTTATCATCTGCAAACTGGGTATGGCCCGGCCAGTATGATTCAAAATGTTCATAAGAAATGCAATTTATCATAAAAGATCAAGTTTAGTCTGCAAAAAACAATCAAGTCACGATAACAGCCTTTAGAACACCTGCATGCTGTACACATTTTTACTGACAGGTATGTTTACCCGGATGTTGACGGCACTGTTACCATAAACCATGATTCATGACCGTAATGGGGATCAGTGTGAACAGTATCCAGCTGAGGTAAAATTGAATACCGGTTACCGGCGTCAGAATAAAACAAAATGCAGAGATCATCGGTCATTCAATTTTCAACAGTCTGTTGTGTCAGTGGTTAAACAAGACGATGGAATCGTTTGCATACCAGAAGACAGATGCACTGATTACAGCAAACATCAAAGTTCCTCTGCCCATGACCCGTTCCACGATTCAGCACAGAAGCAGAGGAAACGATGCTAAAGGAATATTTTCCGGACAGAATCAATCACCGCATGAAAGCATTTTTTCTGTCATCGGTATGTTCAGAGCGCTAAACTGCGATGTTGATAACCATCGGACACCGGATACCGCTTCATCTGTTTTCGCCAGGGTATATATGATCTACTTCATCACAGCCAAAGTACGGATCGGACGGAATCAAACACCCGGCAGATGTTGCAACCGGTAAAGCCGATCGGAATTGTGGTCAGGCAAGAAAAGATGTGGAATTTAACGGTGCTGTTTCGAAAATATACAAAAAACACGCGTCTTCTCACCAACATTTTCATCCAGAAAATAATGAACAGGAGACAACAGAAACGTTCAGGTGCTGCCGGGTCATGCGTCAGACACAGTAACCGGTTCACAACATAACCAGGAAACCCCGATAAATCATGCTACATAGAACACAACCACATATTCGGTTTCATCATCTTCCAACATCTTTCCACTCTCTTCCGTCGTGGAGGCTCACCCCGCACAAAACAGGCATGACCAATGCATGGATGGTAAAAACTCGACAATTCTGCTGCTTCTTGCAACAGTTATGTGCAATAGTGTGGCATAAACGGATGTCGCGCCACACTATTGTGGTTAATACAACCAAGTTAAGCAACAATCGCAATCCTAGCCATGGGTGTTGATAGCAAAACTATAGCGCAGTATGTCGACCACTACAAACTGCTGCGAGAAATCGGTGAATTACAGGTCGAATCCGTTGCCGACGATGCCACCTTCCTGTCACGGTGTTGCGCCTTACTGCTGAAGACTCCCGAGTATCTGCTGATATGGGTAGGACAGACTACTCCGGAAGGACAGGTCGTTCCCATCACCATTGTCGGTCAGACCGGATTATCTGACAGCCAGTGCCGCGAACTGATCCTTACGTATCTGCAGGATCCCTCCTTTACCGGCAACCTGGCCATGGTTCTGGCACTGGCAAAACCAGTGATCAGTGAACCGGGTACAACAGCCGAAATCCGGTCATTGCATCCGTTTTTATCCGGAACGGATCGCTTTTCGTGGGGCTCATGGCCACTTATTCATGATCAGAAAATCCACGGCATTCTCAACATCTTCTCAACCGGATCTTCATCTTTTCAAGATCTTGAGTATGACTTTATCTCCAATATCGCTGCAGCCATCTCCCGGGCACTGTCGCTGCGCCATGCCACCCGTCACCTTCGCCTGGAACATGATTTTAACTGTGAAATAGTGCAAACAGTACAGGCGCTCCTGGTTTCCCTTTCCCCTTGCGGTGAGATCCTCTCCTTCAACCCCACCGCTGAGGAGGTTACAGGCTTTAACGAATCAGAGGTAAAGGGCAAGTTCTGGGTTGATGTCCTTATCAGTCCTGAAAAACGGGCAGAGAGCCAGAACAGGTTTTCCAATGTGTTGAAAGACGGTCACTCTGAAATGAACTTTCAGGCTGAGCTTCTCACCCGAACCGGTGAAAAACGAACCATTGAATGGCATGGGTCAGTACGGCCGGATATAGAGCAGGGTAAGGTGGGGCTGGTGTTGTTCGGCATCGATATCACCACCAAACTCGCTGCCGACCAGGCTCTCAACCATGCTCTTGCCAAGTGGGAAAACATATTTTCCTCGGTTCAGGATCCGGCTCTCATTGTCTCAACGCAAGGGCTCATCCTTGATGTTAACCCTGCCACGGTAACAGCAGCCCGCAAACCCAGGGAAGCACTGGTCGGCAAAGGGGTGTGTGAAATTCTGCACGGAAACCGGCGTCCCGGGGCCATCTGTCCGCTGGAGGTACTCCTCAGTCAGAATCAAAGCCGTATTTTTGAAACAGAACTTCAGGGGTTGCGAGGCAACTTTCTTCTGACAGTGAGTCCGCTCAGAGACAACGGCGGCCTTTCAGGCGCTATTCTTCTGCTGGCACGTGACATGACAGAGGAACAGCTGATGAAAGCTGAAGCGCTTCGGGCCGCTCAGCTCGCTTCCGTCGGCGAGCTGGCTGCCGGGGTT
>JAAYDD010000078.1 GCA_012729435.1 Desulfobulbus sp. | reverse complement strand
GGAATGAATGGACAGTGGAGGACTGGACAACCCGTCATTTTAACTTTTTATAAAATCACCTGGAATCAGTGGGATCAGAGAAAAATATGCAACGGATAGTCGGTACAATTTTAGTGTTGTTCTTCAGTTGGATCAGTGTTGTCCAGGCGGAGGAGCAGCCGGTAGTGACTGATCTGTCTGCCATCAAGGTGCTGGATTTGAAGACAGCGCAGACTCTGGCCCTTGCCGGTAATCCCGACATGAGCGCAGCGCTTGCCCGGATTGAACAGGCAAGAGCCCGGGTTCAACAGGCTGTGGCCGCCTGGTGGCCGAGTCTTGATGTCAGTGCGTCCGCTGTCAGGCAGCGGCTATCCGACAGGGCATACGAAAAGAACAGATTTCTTGCACAGCAATCGGGAGTTAGCGTTGACCAGAGTGAGTCGGTCTATCAGTCGGGGGTTGAGGCTACCTGGCTGTTGTTTGACGGGTTCTACCGAACTTTTAAGGAAGAGCAGGCAAGGTATGATGAACAGGCGACAGGTGCCGATATGACCGACAGCCAGCGCCTGCTTGTCGCCGCAACAGCAGAAGCCTTTCTCAATGCCCAGCTTGCCCAGACCTTCATCGATATCAGTCGTGCTGATGAAACCTTTTATATCCAGCAGCTGGAGGATGCCCAGAACCGCTTCAAGATCGGTGCCGGGCCGTGGGGCGATGTTTTAAATATCCGGGTGCAGGTCAATTCAGCTAAGAACAGCCTGATTCAATCCCAGCGTGAATTCGAAGCTGCGGGTTATGGATTGGCGGCTTTGTTGGGACTGCCGGATGCCGCTTTTCCATCTCATCTCCGTCTGGCTGTTCTGGATCAGAACGCCGTGACTCCGACAGTGACGAAAAGTCCAGAGGTGTTAATAGAGGAGGCTTTAACCAGACGTCCTGATATTCGACGCTTGGAGATGGTGGTTAAACAGGCCGAGGCTTCCATGGGCATGTCGAGGGCACCTCTGTATCCCAAGGTTCGACTGGCCGGTTCGGTTCAGGGGGCCCGGGAAGGGAGCGCAGGCTTGTCCAGCCAGGATTTCGGGAGCACTGTCGGGATGAATATGAGCTGGAATCTCTATGCCGGCGGTGCTGATAAGGCCCGGATGATTGAGGCTGAAGAGGCGAAGAGAGAGGCGGTATACACCCTTGCGGGTCTGCGTAATGCCGTTGCCTCTGAAATCCGGCAGGACTTGGCGATGCTGGCTGCTGCCGAGGAGCAGTTGCTTTTGCAGCGCGAGACGGTGAAACTTGTTGAAGAAAACCGTGACCTAGCGAAAAATGAGTATGAGGCCGGCGAATCTCCGCTGATATGGTTAAACGAGGCTCAGCGCGATCTCGTCGCTACTCACAGCCGTCTGGCTCAGGCACTTGTTGCCTGTCAACTGGCCGAACAGCGCTTGCTGGCAGCTACAGGGCGCAACCTGGATGGACTTCCACAGAGCGGCGATAAAGGCAGGTAATGGCACAGATCGGCAGACTTGATGTGGTGGTGGAGCCGTCGGTCATTGATGTCAACGGGCACGTCAATAATGTCCAATACGTACAGTGGATGCAGGACGCAGCCTTAGCGCACTCCACGCAGCTGGGGTGGCCGCATGAACGGTATACTGCTCTTGGCCGCACCTGGATTGTTCGTTCTCACACCATCGAGTACTACCATTCGGCCTATGCTGGTGACAAACTCTCCATCCTGACCTGGGTCAGCAGTCTCGAGAAGGTCCGATCGTTGCGTAAATACAAGTTTTTTCGACCTGAGGACGGGTGCCTCTTAGCTGCTGCTGCCACACTTTTTATTTTTTGTGATCTGCACACCGGTAAGCCGGTTTCCATACCTCAGGAGATTCAGGCGGTCTACACAGTAATCGATGGTACTGATGAACCCTGATCCTTTCACTTCTGCGCTGATAGCTGCGCAAAAGAAGAGTCCGGAATATTTGGCACAAAGAAATTCTGGAACTGAATAATCCCCTGACGGTCGGCAATGATGACGGTCGGCACCCCGGGGAGATTGTATTCCTTGGCAATGGTTCCCGAGGCGTCAAAATACACTCTGTAGGTCATGCCGGTCTGGTTGACAAATTTTTTTGCCCGTTCGACCGTATCGTTGAAACCCACGTTGACCGCTATGAATTCCATGCCGCGCTGCTGAAATTTTTCAGCCAGCTTGTTGATTTTCGGCACTTCAGATTTGCAGCTGTGGCACCAGGATGCCCAAAAAATGAGCATAATGGGTTTGCTGCCAATGCTGTTTTGTAAATCATAGGGCTCACCGTTCAGATCGAGTCCTTTGAAGGCGATCAGGGGTTGCCCCACCTGCGTTGCCCGGACAGATGGAGAGAGGACAAGAATAAAAAACAGGGTGATAACGGTTCGGAAGAGTCTGTTGTTCATAACGAATCCAGTGAAGAGAAAGACAGAAGGGTTTGACTGTGATTACTCAGAGAAACAGAGTGCCGGCTTTAATGAAAAAATACTGCGCAATGACAAGCATACAGACCCCCAAGGTTTTTTTGATGATTACCATCCATTGTCCTGACCGGGGAAGAGAAGTCAGGAAGCTTGAAAAGGTACCTACTCCCAGGAGGAGCATTCCCATACCCAGGGAAAACATAAAGAGGAGCAGTCCTCCGGTCAGAATACTCTGTGATGAGGCGGTATAGAGCAACAGGCTGCCCAGAATAGGGGTTGTACAGGGACCGGCCACCAGGGCTGAGGACATACCGGCAATGAAGAGTCCGGCGAGTCCGATACGTCTTGAGACAAGTGACCCGGACAGTGTCGGCAACTGGACTGCATCAAGCATGACCAGGCCAAAAAAAAGGAGAATATTGCCTACTATCAGAAACGTCCAGGGATTGGTGTTAATACTCCCGAAAAAACTGCCGGTAGCCGCAGCAAAAATACCGAGTGCAGTGTAGGTGAGCGCCATACCGGCTATATAGATCAGAGAAAGGAAAAACCCCCGCCATCTGGAGCCGCCGACATTTGCATGCCCGATGATACCGGCGGTTATAGGAATCATTGGATAGATGCAGGGTGTCAGGCTGGCGAGAACGCCACCGGCAAAGGCCAGGAAGAGCGAGATCACCAGAGACGATTGCAGATATGTATCAAGCTGACCTACGAGAATATCCATGATCTGTTCGTTTACATTTTTAATGGGAGCGTTTCCCAAAAGTAATGCGCACAGCCAGGAAGTAAAGGGGGAAGTTTGCCGTGAGGCGGTGCTGGGATCCGGTCTCTTTTGGCAGACATGGTTGTTGAACCATTGTACGGTGCCTGTCAGCTCCGATGAAGTAACTTCTATTCCATTGTTCCGATCAGGGCGGCACCGATGGCATTGCCGACTTCGCAATGCTCCAGAAACGTCACGGTTGTTCCTAAACGGGCGGCAACGTTTGGAAGAAAACAGCGAGCTGCGGCCCCGATACCGATGATCGGCAGCTTGAGTGCGAAATGAACAGAGAAGAGATCGTTATCAAGGCGGTTGAGAAAGTGGGCACTGTTCCCCTCTATCCATATGGAACGCGCGAGGTAGGTCAAGATAGTCTTCTCTATGGCAGTTTCTGTTCTTTCAATAACATGCCGGCAGAAGTCATGAGCATTAAAACCTGTTACACTGCCCAATAGATCGGCAGCCCGGGTACTCATCCCGGTGTTGCCGATCCGGAGCAGTCCCAGCGCATGAAGGGCGTCAGTGGGAGTAAAACCGGCAATCACGATGTGCTGGAGAAACAGCAGCCGTTCCAGACGTTTTTCCAGGAGCATGCCACGGATACCGGTCTGCTCGGCTATGGTACCGGGCGTAGCCGGGCCGTGGGTTGCCAGAAAGCTGAGCAGGGGATCTTTTGCAATTAGATCTCGATCGAGATCTTCAACGGGAAGCACGAGGGTGTCATCTTCACGGGTTAACCACTGTTGCGGATCAGGCAGGTCTGTTGTCATGGCCAGAGGTTGGACTCGTGTCTTTTTTAAGGAGACTGTCCCGTCCTGTCCGCATATGACATGCGTGTCACCACCAATACCTGCGGTGTACATGTCCACGGCCTCAACATGTGTCTGCCACTCGCCGATGGTACAGCCGTCTTTGCTCAGCAGTGGCTGTCCCTCTTTTATCAGACAGACATCCGTGGTGGTACCGCCGACATCGACAACGAGTGCGGAGCGTAAGCCGCTGGTAGTCCCGAAGTAGGCGGTTGCCGCCGGTCCGCTGGCCATGGTGACGGCTGCGCGCTCGGCTATGTGTTCAAGAGTCGCACCTTTGCCGTTCCCGCAGATGATGATGACCGGACAGTCAAGCCCTGTCGATGCCATGGAACGTTGAATTGAATCAAGGAATTCGGTCATCAAAGGCATGAGTCTGGCATGAAGGCACGCAGTGGCTGAACGTTCAAGAACACCGGGGTGGTTTGAGACGAGATGTGAACAGAAGACCGGTTTGGGGTCGATTAACCGGATAGCCTCCTGAACAACGAGTTCATGGGTCGGATTCTTAATTGACATGGTACCGCAGACAGCATAGCTGTCCACTTCATTGACGAGTCCTGGCAGGGTGTCCACCAGCCGTTCAAGATCAAGAGGCTCATCCTCTTGACCGGTTATGGTATGTCCGCCTTTGAGATAGATGCTGGCAACAACCGGCAGCTTGAATGGGCGCACCGTGCCGAGTACGAACAGTGCAACTCTGGCTCCGCGGTTTTCAACCACAGCATTCGTGGCCAGCGTTGTGGAGACTGAAAGATGCGTTATGTCTGCCGTGTCGATTCCGGCGTTCAGCACTCGGGCAAGCGCTTTGCCGGCACCGACACTCAGGTCGTGGCTTGTGGTTCGTTCTTTACACCAGGCCACCATTTTTCCGGTCTGATTATCCAACAGGACAGCATCGGTGTAGGTGCCGCCTGTATCAATGCCTATGGAGTATGTGCTCATGGAAGTATACGGGATGATGTGTCGAAAAATGTTTGAAGCAGATGTTTGTTCTGTGTCTGTTTTTGTCCAAACCCATGGGCAAGCATGGTGTCTGAATCGATGATGGATACCACCGGGCCGGTTGAAAAGCAAGAACAGTATGATTGTTGTGATCAGGCGGGTGTTTCTTGTTGTCCGATGCGCTTTAAAGCAGATGACGCAGTGGAGTGAGCAGCCATCTCAATATCTGTTCCAATCTGGTGAGACGGATTCCGTTGTCAAGGGTTACCCGTGTGGATTTTTCCACCTCTTCATCGATTAGGTCACTTACCTGAGTACCGAAGGCATGGTTGTCGATGATGACATTCATTTCAAAGTTGCGGTAAAAGCTTCGATAATCAAGATTTGCCGAACCCAGAGTCACCCAGTGTTCATCAATAAGCATCACCTTGGCATGGAGGATGGTCCCCTGCCTGGAATAAATTTCAACACCGGCTTTTAGCAGAGGTTCGAGGTAGGCCCGGCTGAATTTTTGGACGATTGGCACGTCACTGATCGAAGGCAGGATGACCTGGACCTTGGCACCGCGATTTACGGCACGGAGCAGGGAGCGCACCACTCTCGGCCCCGGAAGAAAATACGGCGTCATAATACGTATTCTATGGACAGCTCCGGCCATTGCGAGGCGAAAGGAGTTGCGGATGAGAGGCCGGTTGTGGTGGGGTGAACCGTTGACAATGATAACATTTGCCTCTCCGGCTGGCCCGGGAGGCGCATGATCCGGCCGTACAACAGACGGTCCTCCTTCCTGTTCCCATGTCTGCCAGAAAAGTCGTTGCAGTTCAGCAGCAGCCGGACCGTCCATGCGCATGCCGACATCGCGCCATCGTTCCAGGCTGTCGCCAAAGCCGGAATACTCATCGCCAATGTTTAGACCGCCCAGGAAAGCCGTGGAACCGTCGATAATCGTCATCTTGCGATGGTTGCGCAGGTCGAGCCAGTGCAGCCTTGAAACGGCCGGCCTGTTAAAGATCAGACAGTGCACCCCCTGATCCTCTAATCGTCTGAAAAATGATGCCGGTGTATCGAAGCAGCCGATGGCATCGTAGATGAGAGAAACATGTACTCCGCGCCGGGCGGCCTCGACCAGTCTCTGCGCAAAGGTCCGGCCTGTGTGATCATCTTTGATAAGGTAATATTCAGCGCAAATAGAGGTGACAGCCTTGTTGAGATCCTGGAAAAGTGCCGGAAAAAAATCGCCGCCATGCGGAAGGAGGACAACTCTGTTGTGATAAAACCCGACCACATTGGGGTCGTCCTTGATACGGGACATGAGCCCTTTGGAACGGAGTCGCTGTACAATGGCGGATCGGGAGATCTTCATGGTCATCAGGCAGAGAGGTCTATTTTACGATCAATCGTGCACACTCTACCATAGAATCTCATGAAGAAAAAGAAGGGCTCCAGACAAGTTCTTTGTTGCTTCCCCGCGTGAAGAGATTAAAGAGTGTATCCAATACACGTTGTGATTTTACATGGCAGTGGAGGTTACAATGACCGGTGAACCGTTGAAGAATGAACTGATGCATCGTTATGAACTGCATCTTGAAGGAAAAATTGCGCTGTTGGCCTATGAGCTGCGAAACAACGACACCGTGGTGCTGACGCATACCTTTGTGCCCCCGGAGCTGCGCGGGAAGAATGTGGCGGCAATCCTGACTAAGTTTGCGCTGGACGATGTCCGGCGTCAGGGGAAAAAGGTAGTGCCACAGTGTTCCTATGCAGCGGCTTTTTTAGAAAGGAATAAGGAGTATGCTGATCTTGCTGTTCAAGCTTAGACACCTCTGTTGATTTTAAAATCAACGTCTGTGTCGTTTTTTGTCATTGTATACCCTTTTGAAACGGCAAACCGTGCTGTGCATTGTGCAGCCCTGTTGCTATCAGCCGTTGTCTTCGTATAAATTCCACCGAGATTCGTGCAAGATGCATTGAAATATTGGAGGCAAGCAGGTATATCCTACCGGTTGCGGGAGGCTGACTTCTCCGCCCGGAAGCAGTACGGCATGTCTCCTTGCGGGCGCTGTTATCCGATACGGGATATGGTGCAAATTGTCAGCAGAACTTTTCTTTTATAATAAGATCCCGGATCTGGTTTTATAAAACAGCTGTTCAGCGTTGTGCTGTGCGGCCCGATTGCTTGTTGTCAATACCGTTTTCCTGGTACTTCCTTTGTTTAGAATACGAACACATTTGACACTTCTTCGCACACTGTCGAAGAATCCGAAGTTTTGGCTTATTTTAGTGGTTGATGCTCTGCTCATCACGCTCGCACATTATCTCGCCTATGCCATACGTTTTGAAACCTTTTTACAGGGAGAAATCTTCCGGCAGTTTGCAGGCCTGCTCCCTTTGATTCTTGCAATCAAGCTGCCCTCGTTTTATCTGTTTGGCCTGTACCGTGGAATGTGGCGTTATACGAGCATCAATGATGTCGTGAACGTCTTGCTGGCAACTCTTTTTTCTTCGGCTCTGGTTGTACTTGTGCTGCTGTTCACCCAGCGTTTCATTGGTTTTTCACGGTCAGTGTTTCTCCTGGACATGATCTTTACCTTTGGCGGCATTGCCGGGCATCGGGTTCTGATCCGTTTTCTCTATCTTCGCCGGGGTTCGGCTCATGATACCCTGACAACAGGTTTTCAACCGGAGCAGAGGCGCCTGCTGGTGATCGGAGCGGGAGACGCTGCGGATCGGATTCTTAAAGAGCTCCGTGATAACAGCCTGTTGCGATACAGAGCCGTGGGCATTGTCGATGATGATCCTGAAAAAACCGGGATGAAGCTTCACGGCGTGCCGGTACTGGGTCTGATCGATGATCTTCAAGCCCATGTTCAACGGGTAAAGGCTCAGGAAATCCTTATCAGCACAATGGTCATTGATAAGACGAGGATGCGACGGCTGGTGACTCTGTGTCAGCAGACTCACCTGCCTTTTAAGGTCTTACCCACCATAGGCGAGCTGCTCGGAGGCGGGATCTCTATCCGGTCCATGCGTGACATCTCGTATAAGGATCTGCTGGGAAGAGAAGAGGTCCGGCTTGAGCAGGAAAAGATCGGGGGATATCTGACCGGCAAGACAGTGCTGATCACCGGAGCCGGCGGATCCATCGGTTCGGAACTGTGCCGTCAGATTCTCCGTTTCGCACCTGGTTTGATCATTCTCTTTGATGCCGGCGAAGAAAACCTGTATCGGGTGCAGATGGAGTTGCGGCATGAGCACGAAAATATTGCTACCACCGCCGTTCTTGGCAAAGTCCAGGATGTGCGTCTGGTCAACGCGATTTTTCAGCGGCACCGGCCTGCAGTGGTTTTTCATACCGCAGCGTATAAACACGTGCCGCTGGTGGAGCGGAATCCATGGCAGGCGGTGGACAACAACATCGGCGGTACTCAGCGGCTTATGGAGGCGGCCATTGTTTATGGAGTGGAACGATTTGTCTTAGTATCCAGTGATAAGGCTGTACGGCCGACCAATGTTATGGGAGCATCCAAACGGGTGACAGAGTTGTTGATGTCGGCCTACAGCGGACAGTGCTGGGATGGTCGTGTCAGTTCGCCCTGGCGGCGGATATTGCAAAGTAAAGGACCGGAAGAGGAAGCTGCTGAAGTTCCATCTTCCCACACAACCCGATTTATGGGTGTACGGTTTGGTAATGTTCTTGGCTCATCCGGATCTGTTCTCCCTCTGTTTAAGCGACAGATCGAAAAGGGTGGCCCGGTGACCGTAACCCATCCGGAAGTGACCCGGTACTTCATGTCTGCTGAGGAAGCAGCCCAGCTGATTTTACAGAGCGGTGCCATGGGTGAAGGCGGTGAAATCTTCATTCTCAGGATGGGGGAACCCGTGAAGATTGTTGATATGGCACGGGAACTCATCAGACTGACCGGTCGTACTCCAGACACTGATATTGATATCCGGTATATCGGTTTGCGTCCCGGTGAAAAGCTGTATGAGGAGCTGATTACGGTGGGCGAGGGCATTGTTCCCACGGGTCACGAAAAAATCATGGTACTGCGTGGCCAGCAGGTGGGCAGCTGCCGGCAGCTGCTGGATCAGCTTGAGGTTTTGCAAGAACAGGCCAACACCCTGAACAGCAGGGGAATTAAAGAGACGTTAAAAAGCATTGTTCCGGAGTATACACCGGACTACACTGTGTGATTGTTCCTTTTTTCAATACAG
>JAAYDD010000077.1 GCA_012729435.1 Desulfobulbus sp. | reverse complement strand
TCCCTGCCCGTCAACGACATACCCGTGCGTCAAGACCCCTAAATAGGGGGCACGACCGCGGGTACCCACTGAGGTGAGCAATGAGGATTGGAACCAGCCGCGGTGCTGATCGCTTCCTTCAAGATAAAGGTCGGCAGGGGCACGCAGTTCGGGTCGTTGTTCAACCACGGCGGCATGACTGACTCCGGAGTCAAACCAGACATCGAGTATATCACTTTCTTTCTTAAATGCGTGTCCGCCACAGGAACAACGAACATCGTCGGGCACAAAATCAGCGGCGTCATGCTTGAACCATGCATCAGCCCCTTCTTTTTTAAAAAGTTCGTCAATACGCGAGCAGACAGCTTCATGCTTCAGCACCTCACCACACTCTGTGCAGGTGAGCACCGTGACCGGCACACCCCATGCGCGCTGCCTGGACAGACACCAGTCGGGCCGGGCCTCAACCATGCCGTAAATGCGCTGACGCCCCCAGGACGGAGTCCAGGTCACGGTATTGATCGCCTCCAGTGCTCTGCCCCGCAGGTTAAGATTCTCCATGGAGATAAACCACTGGGCAGTGGCCCGGTACATCACCGGTTCTTTGCAGCGCCAACAGTGCGGATAACTGTGGCGAATCGACATCTCCTTAACCAGAGCTCCTTCAGCGGCCATATCGGCAATGATCTGACGGTTGACCCCGGGGACCTGCTGGCCTTTGTATCGACCGGCATCAGCGGTCAGGTAACCCGCGTCATCCACGGGTGACAGAATTTCCAGACCGTACCGTAAGCCGGTCAGATAGTCGTCACTGCCATGGCCGGGAGCTGTATGCACACATCCTGTTCCGGAATCAGCTGTGACATAATCAGCCAGTACCATAAGAGAATTCCGGTCCATAAAAGGGTGACGGCAGTTTTTGTTCTCAAGACAGTCCGCTGAAAAGGTGGCGACAATCGCATACTCCCTGATACCGAACTCGGCCATACAGCCGTCCACCAGCTCTTTGGCCAGTATCCAGATCTCATCAGCTGCACTCACTGCGGCATACTCGAAATCCGGGTGAAAGGCGACAGCCTGGTTTGCAGGTAAGGTCCAGGGGGTGGTGGTCCAGATCAGTACCGAAACTTCACGACCGGCAAGTTCTGGAATCACTCCGCCCAGATCATCAGCCACCGGAAACTTGACATACACGGAAGGAGAGGTGTGATCCGCGTAATCAACTTCGGCTTCAGCAAGAGCAGTGGCACAGGTGGCGCACCAGTAGACCGGTTTTTTGGAACGGACAACCGCACCGGAAAGCAGAAATTTATTGAACTCGCCGGCAATAATGGCCTCATAGGGAAAACTCATGGTCAGGTAGGGGTTTTCCCAGTCACCGATAACTCCCAGACGTTTAAACTGCTCGCGCTGGATTTTTATCCATTTCTTGGCATACTTCCGACAGGCAGCCCGTTTGGCAAGGGTGGGGATGTCCTGTTTTTTTGCACCCAACTCCAGGTCCACATTGTGTTCGATCGGCAGACCATGACAGTCCCAACCGGGAATGTACGGAGCATTAAATCCGGCCATACGCTTGGATCGAAGAATGATATCCTTGAGAACCTTATTAAAGGCAGTGCCAAGATGAATGTTGCCGTTGGCATACGGCGGTCCGTCGTGAAGAATAAACAGCGGTCGTCCGGCCGCGTGTTCCTGGACCCTGGCATACAAGTTTTCACTCTCCCAACGCTTAAGCACCTGTGGTTCACGTTGAGTCAGATTTGCCTTCATTTTGAACCCTGTTTGCGGCAGGTTCAACGTTTCCCTATAATCCATTTCTCTTCCTGGTCTGTGGCAAAAAAGAAAATCCGGAACATACACGAAATGACAGATTGTACCAGCCGTGATAGAGAGTGCAAGGGAAAAGCTGGTCATTCTCCATCGTGTCTCAAACTATTGAAAATATGGACGCAATCTCAGGTTAGAGGGGTACAACGAAAAAACAGTCCGACCGCGTCAACTTCCCGGCTTGTGTTTTTCGAAAGCCGTTGTATTTTGAATCGGTGCATCCTGCATCTCTGTTCTTACCTGTCGATCTGTCAACCGTGGAGTCGCATGTGACCGCTACAAAAGAGCATCCTGTTTGCCCAGTCTGCACGATTCAGCCATCCTTCTCAGCACAGGACGGCGGGCTCTGTGCCGCCTGTAAAATGATCGCTGAAGCCGTACAAGACCGGCCGGAAACAGTACAACGCCTGTGGATGCAGTATCACGGTGAACCGATGGCAGGAAGGTTCAAGCCACTGGCCATTGAAGGCGAATCCGAACTTCCGGATGTCCTTGATGGTAAACGGTATCGCACCATTGATCGTGACCGCAACAAGTGGTACCTCTCGGTCAGTGAAGTGGACGGCAGACCGGTGGAGATCTTCGCCTCAACCGCCTTTGACCGTGACCACGAATTACAGGCACGGATCGCCAACTTAACCACGATCACACGTCTGATCTCTCTCCTCCTCAGGCATATTTTCCTTGGCGAACCACTGACATTTGACAAATGCCTCAAACAGATTCAACGCAGCTCCAGACAAAAAAACGATTTACCGGACATGCTGTACGGTGTTCTCAGCCGCTACAGGGACAGAACTGAAGAACCGGAACCGACAGGCGGCAACGGGAAATGATCATGAGCGTTCCGGGTTAAAGACAGTCTCCGGCATACAGATCGTACCTGACCATTACAGCCCTCCTGTACCGGACGCGCCACCCCCAGTATTCATCCCTAAAGTTTTTCCATAAATTTCTTTGTATCAATGACAAAGCGTTCGTGACGTCCCCGACCGATCTCACCCTGCTCATCATAGGCAAAGACCTCGAAAACCAGACGACGTCGATCAGTCTCAATCAGAGTCGACTCACAGGTCACCTTCATCCCCACCGGGGTAGCCTTGCTGTGGCTGATATCCACCCTGATGCCCACTGTACCGAAACCTTCCGGTAAATAAGGCAGC
>JAAYDD010000076.1 GCA_012729435.1 Desulfobulbus sp. | reverse complement strand
GGTCTGATCGATCATCTGAACGCCGTCACACCTGTGGACGGGTGGTTTACCGAGCATTACGGGGGGCATGTGAATGACGGGGTTTCTGTACAGACGGACGGTTGCAAGAGGCC
Source organism: Desulfobulbus sp. (assembly GCA_012729435.1). GTDB lineage: Bacteria > Desulfobacterota > Desulfobulbia > Desulfobulbales > Desulfobulbaceae > Desulfobulbus. The sequence continues at coordinate 13,700 of JAAYDD010000076.1, read as the reverse complement.
CTGGCAAAGGCACAATACCCGTAAACTTGACGCCATCCGTCAGGAAATTGACAGACTACATCTTGCTCCGACAGTCAAGGCGGTGGCGCTCACCAGTCTTATTCTGGCAATGGATCAGGTTGACAACACCATCGGTCATTACGCATCGTATCTTCAGACATGGTCCTCCCGGTCGTTTCGATCCGTGAAACTGCGGGTTCCCTCCTTTTGTCCGGCACAGAGACCTCATCAGGTGTTACGGCGTGATGTTTTTGATGCGGTAACGGAAGTAACGGCGGATCTTGCCTACTTTGACCCGCCTTACGGGTCCAATAATGAAAAGATGCCGCCTTCACGGGTACGTTATGCGGCATACTACCATATCTGGAAGACAATCTGCCTAAATGACCGGCCCCGGTTATTCGGAAAAAGCAACCGTCGCGCGGACAGCTCTGACTTCGTTGCTGCATCAGTGTTTGAAGAGTTTCGCCGGGACAGCAGCAGCCGTTTTATCGCAGTTCAGGCTATTGAAAGACTTTTGAGCAAGACACGCTGCCCCTGGATCCTGCTTTCATACAGTTCAGGCGGACGGGCTACGGCAAAGGAACTGTACAAACTGCTCAATGATCATGGGCGGGTACAGCAGGTGATGGAGATCGATTACCGGCGCAATGTCATGGCGAGCATGAGATGGACAAACAGATGGCTGCGCGAAGCTGACCACCCGAATCGGGAATATCTCTTTCTTCTGGAGAGATAGTCGGGAAAACATCACCCTGTTGAGATGGTGTCAGGCCTTTTCCGGCTTCTCTTCGTTCTGTCCGGTCAGGCCCGGCAGTTCTTGCGGGGTGGGGACCGGTTTTTTCGGTGTGTTGGTGATATCGGTGATCCGCCGGACCGTCCGGTTTGTCAATCTTTTACCTTTGGCGCCCGCCCCTTTGACGAGCACATCATTGAAATCAAGCTCTATGCTGTTGTATTTTGCCCGTGCTGAAGGTGCCAGAGCGGCCCGTATCCGTACTTCTTCCCCTCCGGTCCGCAGCAGGAGAATGGTCGAACGCCTGTCGGCCTCGAAGAGTCGATACTCCCGGTTTAAGATGAATTTTGGTGTGGTGAAACGTTTGACATAGACCTGATTTTCCGGTCCGTGCCGGTAAACCAGGTTAAACAGAAGGTCGTCCTTCACGACCCCGAACCAGTACAACCCCGGGCCGACGAACAGCTTGTCCGCCACATTGATCACCTTGTACAGGCCGTCCTTGAAGATAAGGAGAAGCCGATCATATTCAGAGCAGGTGCACTCCATGTCGTTCACAGTGTTCTCGGTTTTAATTTTATGACCAAGAAATCCGGATTCCCGATGGTAGCCGACCGTGAGATTAGAGAGAGCAGCAGCCCTGGCATCGATTTCATCAAAGCGGCGCAGCTCGCTGCGCCGCGGAAACTGTGAGCCATAGCGCGTCAGGAGATCTTCGAGGTAGGCGATGGTAAAGCCGACCATATCGCTTAAGGACTTACGGGTTTCTGCAATCTGTTTTTCAATATCGCGTAATTCTTTTTGCTGACGGTTGATATCGTAGCGGGAGATACGGCGGATCCTGATCTCCAGAAGCCGTTCAACATCCTCAGAGGTGATCTTCCGCCGCAGCTCTTCGGTGTAGGGTACCAGAGACTGTCGGATGGTGGAGACAATCGCCTTGTAATTTGTTTGTTCCTCAATCTCCTTATAGAGTCTTTCTTCAATGAAGATCTGTTCCAGCTTGCGGGCATGCCATTTTTCTTCCAGTCTGCCCAGCTCAATACACAGCTCCTTTTCTAAATTCGCTTTGAGCAGATCGGTGTTGCGTCGCAGCACCTCTTCAACTCCACGCTGACAGGGCATGTTGTCTTCAATGGCCACGAGGCTTGGAACGATACTCATCTCGCAGCTGGTAAATGCATATAGAGCATCGATGGTTTCTTCAGCAAGCACGCCGCGGGGCAGTTTTATTTCAACTTCAACCTTCTCGGCTGTGTAATCATTGATGGCGGCAATTTTGAGTTTATTTGTCTTGGCCGCTTTTTCGATTGATTCAATGAGGCTTTGTGTGGTGGTCGTATAGGGGAGTTCAGTGATGACAATGGTCTTTGAGTCCGGCTGTGTAAGCCTGGCCCGACAGCGCAGCCTGCCGTTCCCGTGGTTATAGTCGGTTGCATCAACAATACCGCCGCGCGGGAAGTCCGGATACAGGGTAAATTCTTGACCGCGCAGGTAGGCGATCTGAGCGTTGAGAAGTTCATTGAAGTTATGCGGCATGATCTTGGTGGCCATACCCACGGCAATCCCCTCAGTACCGAGGAGCAGCAGAAGCGGAATTTTGGCCGGCAGTCGCACCGGTTCCTGCATGCGACCGTCATAGGAGTCAACAAATTCTGTCAGGTCCTTATTGAACAGGGTTTCACGCGCAAGCGGTGAGAGCCGGCACTCGATATAGCGGGGTGCCGAGGCCTGGTCCCCGGTGAAGATGTTTCCGAAGTTGCCCTGACGTTCGATGAGATATTCCTTGTTCGCCAGATTGACCAGGGCGTCGAAAATAGACTGATCACCGTGGGGATGAAGTTTCATGGTTTCACCGACCACATTTGCCACTTTGTGAAACCTGCCGTCATCCATGTTGGCAAGCGTTTGCAGAATCCGGCGCTGAACAGGCTTGAGGCCGTCATCAGTATCCGGGATTGCACGTTCCCGAATGACATAAGAGGTATAGTCGAGAAAATTGCTGTCAAACAGCTGGTGGAGTTTCCCCCGCGGCGTGTCGATGGTCTGGTTCATACCGGCCTTACAATCAGATGGTCCATGATGTACTGTTTACGCTCCGGTGTGTTTTTACCCATGTAGAAACGGAGCACCTTGCCGACTTCGCTCAGAGAGTCGATACGGACCTGCTTCAAACGCATGTCCGGCCCTATGAACTGCTTGAATTCCGGTGGTGAGATCTCGCCCAGTCCTTTGAAACGCGTGGTTTCGACAGTACGGTCTCCTTTTCCTCTGGCCTTGAGTGCAGCCATGGCCTCATCCACGTCTTGATCAGTGTAGCAGTAAAACGTTTTCTCTTTGTTCCGCACCCGAAAGATCGGTGTCTCCAGGATGTACACCCGCTCCTGTTTGATCAGCAGTTCAAAGTAATGGAGGAAGAAGGTGAGCAGGAGGTTTCGGATGTGAAGCCCGTCGATATCGGCATCTGTTGCGAGGATCACCTTGTCATAGCGCAGGTTGGCCATGGATTCCTCAATATCCAGAGCCTGCATGAGCGAGTACATCTCTTCATTTTTATAAAGTACATCCAGACGCTGACCCAGAACATTCATGGGCTTGCCCTTGAGACTGAACACCGCCTGGGTGAGTGGATCACGGGCGCTGACAATGGATCCGGCCGCAGACTGTCCTTCCGTGATGAAAAGCATGTTTTCCCGTCCCGGTTTTGAGGGCCGGCCACGGGACGGGTGATACTTGCAGTCTTTTAATTGAGGAATTTTAAAGGCGATTTTTTTTGCCTTGGCCTTCGCGTCACGTCGTACTGACTGGAGTTCACGACGGACCCGCTCGTTACGCTGCACCTTGTCAATCAGAATTTCGGCGGTTTCCGGAAACTTGTAGAGATGGGTCGTCACCGCATCCTTCACGGCGCTGACAATACCGGCACGGATATCGGTGTTGCCGAGTTTGTTTTTGGTTTGGGACTCAAAGACCGGCTCCCTGACCTTGACTGCAAGGGTACCGACAATACCGTCACGGACATCAAGACCGTTGAATTTCTTGCCGGTAAACTCATTGACACCCTTCAGGATGCCTTCACGAAAGGCAGAGAGGTGTGTGCCGCCCTCGCTGGTGTAGGTTCCGTTGACAAACGAGAAATAGGATTCACCGTAGTCATCCGTGTGAGTGAAGGCGAATTCCAGGGTCTTGTCGGCAAAGTGGATGGGTGGATAGATTCCATCCCCGCTGATTTCATGGTCGAGCAGGTCAAGGAGTCCCTGCCTGGACAGGTAGAGTTCACCGTCGAGCGACAGGCTCAGGCCGGCGTTGAGGTATGCGTATCTCCAGAGGCGCTGATCAATATACTGGTGATCAAAACGGTAGTCGGGAAAGAGATCGGCATCGGGCTGAAACTCGACGAGGGTTCCGTTTTTTTCACTGGTTTCACCCTCCTTTTCACCCTGGAGCAAACCATGGGCAAACCAGGCGGTTTTATGGCGGCCGTCGCGAAAGGCGGTAACAGAAAATCTGGTGGAGAGGGCATTGACCGCCTTGGTGCCCACACCGTTCAGGCCGACGGAAAACTGGAAGACTTCGGTGTTGTATTTGGCACCGGTGTTGATGACAGAGACACACTCCACCACCTTGCCCAGAGGAATGCCACGACCGTAATCCCGGATGCGGCAGACACCGTCGTCACCGACATGGATATCGATCCGTTTGCCAAAGCCCATGATGTACTCGTCAACAGCGTTGTCCACGATTTCCTTGAGCAGGATGTAGATACCGTCATCCGGATGGGAACCGTCTCCCAGCCGGCCGATATACATACCCGGACGTTTACGGATATGCTCAAGTGAGCTGAGTGTCTTGATTTTAGATTCGTCGTACTGATGATCGGTCATGGTTCACGTTGTTATCGTACAGCTTTGTTCGTGTGCAGCCGGCGGGATGGAGGCGACGGACTGCCGGCATATTGAAGCGTTCGCTCTCTGAGCGGAGATCCGCCTGTGATCATGCTTGAGGTGGTCAGACCTACTCCATCATATGGATCCGTTCGCAATCCGGACAGATCCAGGTGGGGCCGTTGCTGATGCCCCATCTGTTTTCCGCAAAACACTCGGGGCAGATCTGGAAGCCGCAGCCGCAGTTCCAGCAGAACGGTTTTTCCTGCTTGCAACAGTGACAGCGGAACTCTTTTTTCCGGCGCAGGCTGCGCAGTGGTTTTGAGGGGCGATGTTCCATGAAAATCACTTCAAGGGAGGTTGCAGTTCTTGTTCAAGCCAGTTCAGGTACCCGCTGTCACCGTCCGCAACCAACGAGGCCAGGATTTCCGGTACCTCATACGGATGAAGCGCTTTTATTGTACGGCACAGTTCGGGGAAGAGATCATGCCGTGATTTGATGGTACAGATCTGTTCTTTCCCCTGTTCAATGACCCCTTGCCAACGGTATAGGGACGTGCAGCTGCTGATCTGGACACAGGCGGCAAGCCGGTCTTCCAGAAGCCGGGTCGCCAGTTGTTCAGCGCTTTCCCGGTCGGGCAGAGTGGTGATCACCTGTATATAGGGTGTCATCTTTTTCTCCAAAAAAATACATATCCGGGTTGTTTCAGCCAGGTCACTCTGGATAAATCAGGCAAATTGGTCTATCTTACCAGCGCTTTTAAAAAAAACAAACTCTCCGTTTTCACTTCAACCCGGACAGGTGCCTATGCTTTTTGCTGTTGATGTCGGCAACTCTCACACAGTCAGTGGAATTTTTGAAAAAGGGCAACTGACAGGCAACTGGCGTCTGCAATCCCGCCGGGATCGTACCGCCGACGAACTGGCAATCCGTTATCACGGGCTTTTTCAGATGGCCGGCATTGATCCGAATCGGATTACCGGTTTTATTGTGGCCTCAGTGGTACCGGTTCTGGAAACGAGCTGGCTGAACTTTGCCCGCAGCTACCTCACCAAACTGCGTCAACCGCCCCTAGCGGTCACCCATACCCTTAAATTGGGGATGGAGGTGGCCACGGAAAATCCCTCCGAGGTCGGTGCGGATCGGATTGTGAACGCGGTGGCAGCCTGGGAGCGGTATCGTGTCCCCTTGATCGTTATTGATTTTGGCACAGCCATTACCTTTGACTGTGTGAACAGCATCCCGGCCTATGTCGGCGGCACGATCCATCCGGGTATCGGAATTTCACTGGATGCCCTGGCCACCCGCACCGCCAAGCTTCCCCGGCTCGATATCGACGTCACACCGGAGCATCCCATTGGGACCACGACGGAAAAGGCCATTCACAGCGGGATGCTCTATGGTTTTGGCGGTCTGATTGACAGAATGGTGGAGGTGTTAAGTCGCCAGTTGACACCGGATCAGGATCGTGCCAAGACCATTGCCACCGGCGGTATGGCCGAATTGATCAAACCTTATACCTATACCATCGACGAGATCGATCCGCAACTCACACTCACCGGTCTGGAGTGGATCTATCGTCTTAACTGTGCAGGCAGGAATGACTGAACATCTCCGTCTGCCGCCGAGATTGCGCAGAGGCGATACCATCGGCCTCTTCTGCCCGGCCGGCCCGGTGCAGGATGTTGGGCGACTGCAGGCCGGAATCAGACTGATCAAAGATCAGGGCTTTGAAATCAAACTGTGCGGCGCCCATGGACCCTCTGACGGTTATCTGGCGGACAGCGACGAACAGAGAGCCGCAAGTTTGCATGGTCTCTGGGCCGATGAGGAGGTAAGGGCGCTGCTTGCCATCCGCGGCGGTTACGGCTGTCTCCGGCTCCTTGACCGATTGGATTGGGATTTACTCAGTCGACGTCCCAAGTTTCTCATCGGTTTCAGTGATGTGACCGTGCTGCTGAACACCCTGGTTGACCGTGCCGGAATAGTCACCGTTCATGGACCGATGGTCACTACCTTGTCCCGCTATGATGAAGATGTGATGTGTTCGCTGTTCCGCCTGCTGACAGGACACTTTGAGGAGCACATCCGTTCCAAGAAGGTGGAGGTCTTGCGGGGCGGAGTCGGACGGGGACGGTTGATCGGAGGGAATCTGACAACTCTCGCCCATCTGCTTGGAACTCCGTGGGAATGTTCATGGGAGGGGAAGATACTGGTTATTGAAGATACCGGAGAACCCCTCTACCGGATTGACCGCATGCTTACCCAGCTGGCTCTGGCCGGGCGGTTTGAACAACTGGCCGGTCTTTTGATTGGTGAGTTTGATGTCGGGAGTGATTCGATAACGAACCTCCGTCTACAGGAGGCTGTCTGGTCACGCGTGCTGGAGCTTGCTCCGGCCGGATATCCGATCTGGGGCTGTTTCCCTGTCGGTCATGGCAAGCGTAATCTGGCTCTCCCCCTTGGCATGGAGATGATTATGGACTCCGGCAGCGGTTCGCTTCATCTTCTTGCAGATTCAGTCGTTTTCATCTGAGGAAACCAGGTCCGTATGCTGAGGCGTTCTGTTGTAACTGTTTTGCTGTTGCAGCACTTCTGCTGGGGATTCTGCTCAGTGCCGCACTTTTACAATTGCTGCGGTCTCAGGTGGATGTGCCGACCATGCTGATAATTGTCTGTCTGTGGACCGCCACAGCCATCGGAGCCGGACTTGCCCTGCTCAACGGGATTCTGAAAAATATCTGGTTTTTTCGGGGTCAGGGAGAGCCGGTGACCCTTGAGCAGCTGCGGGGGAGATTGCTGGCTGTCAACGCCGCAGCCTGTCCGGTGGCGGTAAAGGAGAAGCGTCGCGCCCTCATCTTCACCTGGCGATACCATGACGAACGGTGGTGTGATTTGCTGAATCGACAAGACATCAGGTATCTTTATGAACTGCGTTGTGTCTTTGATGCTGATACGCGCACTGTTTTCCTTATTGACCGAAGCCGGGCTGTGGATTTTCTCATCTGTCCGGACCGGGTAAAAACCGGCCGCCTCTGTCTGCCTCTTCCTTTTCTGACAGCACCGTCGAAGCAGCCTGCCTCTGTTGACTGGTACGGCACTGCCGCTGAGTATGAGTACCTCCTGCACCGCCGGGAAATAAAGGTGCCTGTTCTGGGCACGATCCTGGCCAGCGGATGGCATGCCCGCCTGTGTCTGTGGCGATAATTAAACACGGGTTCCGGAGCTGGAATCACCGATACCTATGCACCTGTTGAATTTTTTCATTCAGAAAAGTGACGTTCGTTCCCTGTTCTCCGCCAGGAACAGGACCGGCAGAGCAGTTCTGTTCTATCTGGTGATCGCTGGTATCTGGTTTTTCTGTACCAGCAGGATCATTGATCAGTTCCTGACGGATACGCAGAACAGAGTGTGGGCGCAGACTGTGCAGGGATGGGTGCTCATTGCTCTGTCGTCTGTCATCCTGTTCATCCTGCTCCGACAGAGTCAAGCCCGATCTGATGGTGACACAGACCGGTCAGATTTTGATCCGTTACGCTTTGAAGGTGTCATGCAGATGGTTCCCGTTGGCATGGCTGTTGTGCGTGATCAGGTCATTATGACGGCCAATGCCCGTCTCTCCGGGATAACCGGCTATGAACAGGAAGAGCTGATCGGGATGAACTGTTGTCTTCTCTATGCCGAAGCCGGCACCTGTGAGGCTGACATGACCCGACGTCTTCAGGAGCGCAGGGACTCGGAAACCGGTGCACTTCTTTCCAGATGGGTGCGAAAGGACGGTGCGATCGTCCCTGTCCGCCTTCATTTTTCCTTGCTGAATCCGGCTAATCCGAAAGCAGGATTACTCTTTACCGTAACTGATACGACCGCCTCCGGGATGACTGAGGTGATTCTTGCGCAACAGAAGGATCTCTATCGTTTTTTTGTTCAATCCGCTGATGACGGCATACTGATCTGTGATCGGACAGGCACTGTGCTTCTGGCAAATCAAGCCGTGTGTAACCTGCTTTGTCTCACGAACAGGGAGGTGGTCGGTCAACTGATCACCTCCCTGCCTCTGACCATGCCTGACCGATCGGTCTGGCCGTTTTTCCGTGATCAGATGCGGCAGGGACAGACAGTCCGCGTAGATGGGATCCTTGCTGCAGCCGCGGATATGAAGCGACCTGTGGATGTACGGATCATGGCCGTATCAGACGGGTCTTACCTGTTAGTCTTTCAGGATGTGACCCGGAGCAGCGTCATTGAGAAAGCTCTGCGGGAGAGTGAGGAGAAATTTGCACTTGCCTTTGCTTCGAGCACTGACGCCATTCTTATCAGTCGCCTTACTGATGGTGTGCTTGTTGAGACGAACAGAGGCTTTACTGAACTGACCGGATATTCCCGCGAGGAAGCTGTCGGTCTGTCAACCGTGCAACTGCAGCTCTGGTCTGACCCGGCTGATCGGGATCGTCTGATCAGTCAGCTTTATGCCAGGGGATACTGCGAGAATATGGAGGCTGTTTTTCGATGTAAGGATGGCAGCTGCGGGACCGGATCGATTACCTCACGGTTGCTTGAACTCAACGATGTTTTGCATGTTGTCTCAACCATTCGTGATATTACGAAACGCAAGCAAACTGAAATTGACCTGAAACGACTGGAAGTGGCTATTGAACAGGCCGGGGAGGTTGTGGTCATTACTGATATTGACGGCAGTATCGTGTACGCCAATCCGGCTTTTTCAAAAGTCACCGGCTATACCAGAGAAGAGGTGCTGGGCAAGAACCCGAGAGTCCTGAAGAGCGGAGAACATGATGAGGCGTTTTATCAGGAGCTCTGGCGTGTGATCAGCAGCGGGAACACCTGGAACGGCCGGATGGTTAACAGAAAGAAAGACGGAACCCTGTACACTGAAGAGGCGACGATTTCGCCGATCATTAATCAACAGGGCCATATAGTCAACTACGTGGCCATTAAACGGGATATTACCGCTCATCTGAAACTGGAAGCCCAGTATCTGCATGCCCAGAAGATGGAGTCCATAGGTCGGCTGACGAGTGGAGTCGCCCACGACTTCAACAATATCCTAACGGTGATCATCGGTTACTGTGAAATGGCCATGACCAAGGCCGGTTCCGGCCTGCCGGTGTGCAGTGACCTGGAAGAGATCCATAAGGCATCGCTCCGTTCTGCAGATATTGTCGGTCAGCTCCGGACATTTTCCCGTAATCAGCCGGTCAGCCCGAAATTCATTGATCTCAATGAGACAGTGGCCGGTGTTCTGAGCATGCTACAACGGTCGATCGGTGAAAGGATCGAACTGCTCTGGCAGCCCGGGGAGGACCTGCCGCTCGTCAGGATGGACCCTGGACAACTTGATCAGGTCTTGGTGAATCTCTGTGTCAATGCCCGTGACGCTGTTCAGAGCTCCGGTCTCATCACCCTCCGGACCGGGTGTGTCCATCTTGATGCGGCCTATTGTGCCGAACGGGATGGTCTGGTACCCGGTCAGTACGTGGGCCTCTATGTCACTGACACCGGTTGCGGCATTGACCCTGCCTTGCTGGACCGGATCTTTGAGCCGTTCTTTACAACAAAAGGCGTTCTCGGCACCGGTCTGGGACTTTCCACTGTCTACGGTATTGTTCAGCAGAATAAAGGGTGTGTGGATGTGCAGAGTACCCCGGGGCAGGGAACAACTTTCCTTGTGTACCTGCCGGTTCATGATCCTGATAAGATGACCGGGCACTCTGCGACTCACAATGTTCCGTCCCAGGGGCAGGGAGAGAGAGTCCTCCTGGTTGAGGGTGACTCTTCAGTCCTTGCTCTGGGCCAGTTCATTCTGGAGAATCTGGGATACAGGGTGATGACGGCGGCAACACCGGAAAGAGCCCTTCAGCTGGTGGAACACCACGGTATGGGTTTTGATCTTCTTGTCACGGATCTTTTCATGCCGTTCATGAGCGGCAAGGAGCTGGCGGCACGATTAAAGAGCCGGTACCCCGGGCTTAAGGTGGTTTTCATGTCTTCCGGCACAGCTGGTGTAACCGGTAACGGCCGGGAAGGGGCAAGTGACGGATGTTTTTTGCAAAAGCCTTTCACCTTGACGACCATGGCAGAAAGTGTCAGATCGGCTTTGGCGGTCTGCTGATGGTCTCTGGAGCATCTTTTTAGAGTTCGAACTGGAGCCGGCGATACTGAACAGCCTCTGCCACATGAGCTGTCTGCAGGGTTTCCGCTTCATCCAGATCAGCAATGGTCCGGGCGATTTTCAGGATCCGGTGGTAGGCGCGGGCGGAGAGGCCCAGACGCTGGATCGCCTGATTGAGGAGCTCAGCCGAACCGGGATCAAGCCGGCAGAAGCGCTTGACATCTTTGCTGCTCATCTGCGCGTTGCAGTGAAGGGCTGTGGAACCGGAAAACCGCTGCTGTTGGCGGAACCTGGCCTGATTGACCCTTTCTCGGATTTTTGCCGAGGACTCACCGGCCGGCTGGCCGATCAGCTCTTTGACCGGTACAGAAGGCACCTCAATGTGCATATCAATGCGATCGAGCAGGGGGCCGGATAAACGGCTCCGATACCGGTGTATCTGGGGAGGGGTACAGGTGCAACTGCGAACCTGATCCCCGAGAAACCCGCACGGGCACGGATTCATGGCGGCGACCAGCATGAATCGCGCCGGAAAATTCAGACTGACCGCCGCCCGTGCAATGGTGACCATCCCATCTTCCAGTGGCTGGCGGAGCACTTCCAGAACGTGTTTTTTAAATTCCGGCAGTTCATCAAGAAAAAGGACACCGTTATGGGCAAGAGAAACCTCACCGGGCCGGGGAATCTGTCCGCCGCCAATCAGACCGGCGTCGGAGACGGTGTGATGCGGTGAACGGAAAGGCCGTGTCACTAAAAGCGGGGTCTTTTCCGGGAGGATGCCGGCGGTTGAGAATACCTTGGTGGTCTCAATGGCCTCTTCAAGGGTCAGATTAGGCAGGATGGTGGGCAGACGGCGGGCCATCATCGTCTTGCCGGTACCCGGGGTGCCGCTGAGGAGGATGTTATGTCCGCCGCTGGCGGCGATCTCCAGTGCCCGTTTGGCATAGTCCTGGCCTTTCACATCGGCAAAGTCAACAGGGTAGTGATTCTGACCGGCAAAGAGTGTCACCGGATCAACAGTAACCGGAGCCGGCGAAATATGCCCGGTGAGTAATTCCACAGCCTGGTCAAGTCGTTCAATACCGTGAACCTCAAGGCCCTGCACAATGGCGGCTTCAGCGGCATTTTCCGCAGGCAGGAGAAAACGGGAAAATCCCGCCTCGTGGATGGCCAGGGCCATGGGAAGGACGCCGGGAATGGGGCGAAGCGATCCGTCAAGGGAGAGCTCTCCGATGATCGCCGTCCGCTCGAGCTTCTCGACCGGTATCAACCCGGCTGCAGCGAGAATCCCCACGGCGATGGGCAGGTCGTATCCTGTGCCTTCTTTTTTCACGGCCGCCGGCGCCAGGTTGACCGTGATCCGCCGTTGCGGGAATTCGTAGCCGGCATTTTTAATGGCAGCCCGTACCCGGTCTTTGGCCTCACGTACCGCCCCCTCCGCCAGGCCGACTGTGGAAAAGGCGGGAAGCCCCTGGGCAAGGTCAACCTCAACGAGCACCGGAAGACCGTCAACTCCGGCGACTGAACAGCTGATTACTGTGGCAAGCATTATCTCTCCTCATACAGCGCCTGCATGGCTGCAGAGTATGTTCTGTCACGGCCGCTGTAGATAAAAAATGGAGCAAGCAGCTCAAGTTGTCCTCCGCCGTTTTTAACGGCCTCAACGAGCACAAGACAGGCACTGGCGATCTGCGGATACGAGTAGACCGGCTGCAGTCTTTTGGGTGTCAGACGATGACTGTGCAGAGCTGTCAACAAGGTGTTGGAGCGACGGGCCGGATAGACAAAGACAACTCTACCCCGATTTTTTACAGCAAAGGACGCGGCTTTTGTAAAATCGCTGATATCGGCCAGGAGTTCATGACGGGCGGCGGCAGCCTGGCCGCTAAGGTTGAGCCGGCCGGTGTGTCTTTCCCGGTATGGTGGATTACTGACAACAAGATCGTATGACTCCGGCATGAGTACTGAACCCGGGGTCCGGACATCTCCCCGGAGGACAGTACAGCGATGTTCGTACCTGTTCAGCTCCACATTGGCTGCAGCGAGCTCAGCCAGATCCGGTTGCACCTCCAGGCCGTCAACCAGGATATGCGGGTGGCGATAGGCAAGAATCAGACCGATGACCCCGCAGCCGCAACCAAGATCAAGTACACGCTGCTCTTTTTTCGGCAGGGCGAAATGGGCAGCCAGGACGGCATCCACGGAAAAACGATACCCGTTCTGATACTGCCGGCAGATCAGCCGGCCGGCAAAAAGACGGTCATCCGTCACACTGCTCGTGAAAGGGGATGTGTCCTTGTCAGCGGAGAGGGTGGTGCTGCACAGAACTGGCATAGATGCGGTATTTGTGGTAGAGAGGTCTCTCCTTGATGATGCTTTCATACAAGCAAAATAACACTTTTGTTACCGTTTGACGACGCCTCTCTGCAGAATGTCTTTGCACAGCTGTTCCGAGAAGGTGAAGCGGGCATTTTTGAAAGGGAGAGAGAACTGTATGGATATCTTTATTCAAACCCACTTTTCCGGAGGACACCATCTCCGATCCTATCCGGGAAACTGTGAAAACCCCCATGGCCACAACTGGCATGTCAAAGTCACGGTGCGTGCCTCACAGCTGGATGAGCTCGGTATGGGGATTGATTTCAAACAGCTGAAGAAGACAGTCAATGCCGTAGTCGATGAGCTCGACCACCGCGACCTGAACGAGCTTCCGGCCTTTCAGACACAGAACCCCTCTTCAGAGCACATTGCAATGTATCTTTTTAAACGTCTGCAGGAACCGCTGCAGAGTGAACGGTACCGGTTGTACAGTATAGAAGTACGGGAAACCGAGTCAACGGGGGTTATTTACTACGGTGACTGAGACGCTGCAGGTCTGTGAGCTTTTTTATTCAATCCAGGGTGAATCCACCCGTGCCGGTCTGCCCTGTCTCTTTATCCGCCTGG
>JAAYDD010000075.1 GCA_012729435.1 Desulfobulbus sp. | reverse complement strand
GTTGGAGCCTTTTCAAAGAGCTTGTTTGGCAACGATCCCGGAAAATCGTTGCGATGCGCCAACTTTCCCATCTGTCGGCTTGAATCAGGCAGAAATGGCGGTCGATGTTTTTACGGGTCCATCATCAATCATTGTCTGAATTTTCCTCGAAATAAACGGGTAGAGTCTTCTCCTGCCTGATACGTGTCACCTCCTGTAAAAAAGGAATATATTTCTGGGTCTTATATACTCACCTTATTGCTGCTGTACCGGCCGCAGCGGTGGTTCTTTACTACCTTGCCGACCTATCTGCAAGAAATATTGACAAAACAATCAGAGCAGCCTCCATCCTGCACCGGAAGCTTTTAATGTGGCATGGAAACAGACAAGAAATTCTGCGCTTATCCTGCCGGAGCAGATTTTGGAACAGACAGAAAACGGTGCTGTGAGAAAAAGAAGTGATTCTGACACTCACTGAGGAGAGATTGTGCCAACGACTTTTCCTTGATGATCGCTGGAGGAAGATCAGACTGACAGCCGCTTTTATACCCGGTGTACCGGGCAGGGCCTTACCAGGGGTCTCCGGGAAAATGTAGCGGCAGTACGTTCGGGGCAAACTTCGGAAAGATTGAACAGAACACCTTTTCAGGACTTTTGAAATACCGGTCTATCGCGTCTTCTATCCTGGTTCCACCAAGAGGACGGAAAAACAGCACCCGGCAGACAGCTCTGCACAGATTGCACCCACCACGTTGGGGAGACCGGAGCCGTCCGGCAACAGTTTCGGGTGCTGAAGGAATAAAAATTATAGACAGAGACGCTTCACCTGGACAGCAGGTTGCGCAGATAATCAAGCCACTGCTCAAAACCGTCACCCGTGGTGGCAGAGAGCGTAATCACCTGTTGTTCAGGTTTGAGCATAAGTGCCTCTTGCGTAGCCTCATCAACTGAAAAATCAAAGTAAGGTAAAAGGTCTGTCTTGGTGATCAGTACCAGATCCGCACTTCTGAAGGTGGCAGGATACTTGGCCGGTTTATCCGAGCCTTCGGGCGTAGACAGAAGAACCACCCGCCTGTGTTCACCAAGATCAAAGGTGGCCGGACAGACGAGGTTGCCGACATTTTCAATGAAGATAAGGTCCAGTTTACCCTTGGCAAAATGTTCGAGAACATGAAGACCGCCATGAACCATGGGGGCATCCAGATGGCAGGCACCACCGGTGGTCAGTTGCACAGCCGGCACCCCCTTGGCGCGTATGCGTTCGGCATCACGCTCGGTTTCGATATCCCCTTCAATGACACCGATGCGGACAGTATCCTTTAACGCGTCGATGGTCCGTTCCAGCAGGGTTGTTTTGCCGGACCCAGGACTGGAGATGAGGTTGATGGCCACGGCCCCCATCTGTTCAATATGATGTCGATTGGACTCGGCCTGTCTCTGATTGGCCTCCAGCAGGCTTTGATTGACTTCGACCACTTTGGCATCGTGCTGATGATGCTCGTGCAGTTGACAGCCGCAGGTATCACACATAATGCTACTCCATTTCAAGTTGATGTAGGATTAATTCAGTTCCACCCGTCGGTGAAAGCCGTTTGGAACTGCACACCGGACATTTTTTTGCGGTCAGACTGTAATACGGTATCCCCAGCTCCTCGTCCTGTGAAGTAAATGGAATAACGGCCCGGTTGCCGCAATCAAGACAGAGATACTCCGGATCAGGGGATTCCAGCACGAGCAGCGCATTTCGCAAAAGGTCGTATTCCAGCTTGAGGATATTGAAGCCGAATG
>JAAYDD010000074.1 GCA_012729435.1 Desulfobulbus sp. | reverse complement strand
TGTGAAGTTGTGGCAAAAAATCATCTTGGCCGTGAGTGTCTATCCTCACCCTGGAAACTTCAGTCTCTCCTCAACAAAAGTCAGCTCCACACCGCGCCTGCTTCACAAATCACAAACAAAAGATAATCTGCTCCCGGCGTCTGTATTCCGAGAAGCAGGCTTACACACACCTCACAACCGCTCAACCGGTGCGGTGCAGGTTAGTGAAGAGCCGCCAATGCCCGTTGAATACGCTTCATCCCCTCTTCAATGATCTCCATGGAAGTGGCAAAGGAAAACCGGACAAAATCATCGGCCCCGAATGCCGCTCCCGGCACAGTAGCGACCTGAGCCTCACTGAGAAAATACTCGGCAAGCGACACTGAACCATCGATGGTGGTACCGCGGAAGGATCTGCCGTAATAGGCTGAGAAATTAGGAAACACATAAAAAGCACCCATGGGAGCTACACAGGTGACATCCGGTAATGCATCCAGAGCCTCAACAATGTAGGATCGGCGCGGAATAAATGCCTCACGCAGCAGATGGGGAAACTCCTGAGGGCCTGTCAAAGCCGCCAGCGCTGCATATTGGGAAGGGGCCGCCGGATTGGATGTTGACTGACTCTGGATTCTGTTCATCATCCGGATAACATCCCGCGGTCCGATGGAGTATCCGATACGCCAGCCGGTCATGGCAAATGATTTGGATACACCGTTGCACAGCACTGTCTGAGCCTTCAAGCGGGGATCGGTATGCAGGATATGCGGGACTTTTCCTTCACCATAATAAAGATCCTCATACATATCATCGCTGATAATCAACCAGCCGTTCTCATAAGCCAGCCTACCGACTCCGGCAAGGGCTTCATACGAGTAAACAGCTCCCGTTGGATTTGACGGACTGTTCAGGACAATGGCCTTGGTTTTTTCCGTTGCATATTCGGCTAAAATCTTTGGATCAATATCAAAATGATCCTCCTCTTTAAGAGGAACAGCCACCGGGGTACCACAGGCCAGCTGGATCATGGCCGGGTACGAAACCCAATAGGGTGCCGGCACAAGCACCTCATCGCCCTGGTTCAAAATGGCCTGAAAGATATTATAAAGA
The DNA here is from genome assembly GCA_012729435.1 of Desulfobulbus sp. GTDB lineage: Bacteria > Desulfobacterota > Desulfobulbia > Desulfobulbales > Desulfobulbaceae > Desulfobulbus. Next base: position 434 of record JAAYDD010000074.1, on the reverse strand, counting down.
CCGTGCTTGCCACCGCAGCTGATCTGTACATCCTCCGGATCATACTCCCAGCCGTGACCGTCCCGCAGATTATCGCACACAGCTTTTCGCAACTCCAGAATTCCGGCAGCAGGAGTGTAACGGGTGTGTCCGTCGTCAATCGCCTTTTTTCCCGCTTCGCAGACATGGACAGGTGTCTCCAGATCAGGTTCACCGACACTGAAGTTCAACACATCCACCCCGGATTCACGCAAAAGCTTGGCCTTGGCATTGATTGCCAGGGTCAATGAGGGTGCAACCTGCAAGACGCGGTCAGCCAAGACAAACTTCTTTGAAAAAATCATCGTCCCCTTCCTCGTGTTCCTCTGTTGGCCAAAAAGCAGTGCGCTGTAACGTGTTTCATCAAAATGCACAAGAAGAAAAATGACCCGTGTGTAAAATACAAAGAATTACGG
>JAAYDD010000073.1 GCA_012729435.1 Desulfobulbus sp. | reverse complement strand
TACAATGACATGGGGCATTGATGCCGTCCTTGAAGGGGACAGCGAAACTGAAACACAACGGTTTAACCACTTCTGTAAACTGTTCGAGGCCGTACTGGCATACCACAGAGCCCATGGCGGAAAATAAAGGAGCACACAATGAGCGAAACACGATTACAGTTAACAAAAAAAATATTCATCAAAGGCCAGATTGAACTTCTCACCGGTATGCACATTGGCGGTTCCTCACTGGGGCTGTCGATCGGCGGTGCTGATAAAGTTGTGGTGCGAAACCCCTTAACAAACCTTCCCTATATTCCTGGTTCCTCACTCAAGGGGAAGATGCGCTCTTTACTGGAAAAAAGTCACGGCCTGATTGTTCCCAAACAAAATGATAATAAGGAGTGGGTGGGTAAACTCTGCGAAAATCCGGACGAAGATATCGTCCAGCTTTTCGGCTTTGCGGCAGACGTTGCAAAAAGTCGTGCAACTTACGCCCCCACCCGGTTAACGGTGCGCGACTGTATCCTCGTCAACATCGACGAGCTCGCCGAATCGGAGCACACCGACATGTACTGCACAGAGGTCAAAACCGAGGTCTCCATCGACAGGCTGACCTCAGCGGCTAATCCGCGTAACTTTGAAAGGGTACCGGCAGGTGCCAGATTCAAACTCGACCTGGTGCTCGATATCTATAATGTCGATGAAGATACCGACGATACCGATGCAACAGATGGTGATCCCCGCGCCAGACGTTTTGTCAAGCTGCTTCGAGAGGGGTTGCAACTCATAGAAGACGACTATCTCGGAGGTCAGGGAAGCCGCGGTTACGGGCAGGTTCGTTTTGTCGTCCACTCTGTCTGTGAGCGTACTGCGGAAGATTACCGCACAAACACCGGGGAAAAAACATCATCGGAATATAAAGAACACTTCAAGCCGTTTACTCGCGAGGGTAGCCAATGAACCAAGTCTATCATCTGAGCTTCACCACCCCGGTGCACTTCGGGCTTGAAGGGATAGGCCAGGAACAGATTGATCATATTGTCCATTCCGACACCCTGTGGGGAGCAATCATTGATAAGTGGCTGCTCCTCCATGCGGATGATCCTGAAGAGGTATGCACATCCGCCTCGTTTAACGTAAGTTCAACCTTTCCGCTCATCAAGGGTACCCGTTTTTATCCGGTACCTCTGGGCGCTCTGAACAAGGTAATGGACGATGTTGCCCTCCTGGATGCTGGCATCAGCCCCCTTGAGCTCAAGGATATTAAAAAAATCCGCTATATCGAGGAAAACCTTTTTAAACGGATCCTGACCGGCGGGAAACTGCTGTTATCAGATCTGACTTCTACCTCGGTGTTCCCCTTCCCTTTTTCAACAAAAAAAGAGCAAAATCCAACCAGATGCTTTGCGCTTGAGATACAGCGTCCCCGGGTTATGGTAGATCAGCTAAACGGCGGTGTGCAGGCTGGAGCCTTTTTTTACAGCACAGACCAGTACTTCAACCAAAACTCAGGGCTGTTCTTTGTAGCCTCCTTTACCTCCCGGGCAGTTCGCGACAAATTTGAAGCCGCCCTGCGATTGCTGGGTGATGACGGATTAGGGGCAGATCGCAGTGTTGGCCGGGGAACCTTTACCTTCACCGTATCGAACTGGCCCCTTACAACAGCGGACAATGCTGATGCGCATGTACTGCTCTCACTCTACTTCCCCACCGCCGAAGAGGTGAAAGACGGTGTGCTGTCCAGCCCGACCAGTGCCTACAAGCTTACCCGCCGCAGCGGCCACACCGGTGGTCATCGCGTCAGTCGATTTCGCCGTGCTGACTGCTGGATGCTGACCGAGGGTTCTGTACTTCCTTTTGCACCAGCAGGTCATGTCCCTTGCGTGTTGCCACAATCGGGAATAATCCCGCACAATGTCTACCGGTATGGACGGGCCTTTTGTGTGCCCTTTGTGCGCAGGAGGAAACAATGAAACAGGACCGATCAATACGTGAAACCTATCAACTCAACGTACAGGTATTAGCACCCTTGCATATTGGTTGTGGGAAAAAACACGTTCAATACATCGATTATATTAAAGAAGGAACGAAAGTATCTGTTTTTGATCAGCCTCAACTTTTCGCCCGGATCAGTGCCCTGGGGGAAATCGCTGTAAATGAGTTCACAGCTGCTGTGGAGGAGCAGCAAGTACACTCCTTTCTTAGAGAGAAAAAAATCAACCTGAACTCAATCACACTCTACTCCTTTTCCTGGTCAACAGAAAACAGGCCGGCCAGGATGCCAAGGGACATCAGGCGGTATATACGTGATGGTCTGGGTCGCCCGCTTATCCCCGGCTCTTCACTCAAGGGGCTGTTTCGTTCCGCTATTCTCTCTCGTCTGAATGAGGAAAATAAAAATCAAGAGGTAAAAAAACTGGTTGAGAAGATTAAAGCATCGTCTCAGAGCAAAAAACGATCAGACCTCAACCCCAAATATGCAGCTGACCCTGTACTACATGCCCTTCTTGGCAAAGATGCAAAATACAACCTCATGCGTTCACTCACTGTTTCCGACTGTGTGTTACCATCAAACGCCGTGCAGGTGGATGAGGCTTACGTAACGAGCTTAGAAACAGGTGCAACACGTTTTAGACGGAAACATTGGATGCTTATCGAACAGGTACGTCCGGGTGAATGTGCCATCGGTCAAATTTCTTTTGACCGGTTTTTGCAGGAACAAGCACAGGGTAAAGCAGTGTTCAACTTTCAAACTACCCTTAACCGTGACTGGCTGGTACAGGCTCTTCGGCAAAGAACCAGCAGATTTCTCGATGCTGAGCGTAAGTTTCTCCACGACAAGAATGGCGATGGTGTTGAGCAGTTGCAACAGTTTTACAACCAATTACAACGACAGATTGAACAACTAAAAGAAAATGAAGCTATTGCTCAGTTTGCCTGGGGCAGCGGCTGGCAGGGAATGACCG
>JAAYDD010000008.1 GCA_012729435.1 Desulfobulbus sp. | reverse complement strand
GCAAAGCATGGATCAGAAGATCCTGAAGATCGGAAACCTCCTCGTTCTTCCCGCAAACACCGATCACCGTGCATCCCGTCCCCTTGGCCGTCTGCTCACATTGATTGCAAAACATGTTTACCCTCCTCGTGTGTAATTATTTATGTCGTTTTTGACTGTGTTCCTAGGTAGTATGCTCTCAACTTAACGATTATCTGAAAACTTTCCTTGACCTAAGTCAAAAAAGCTCATTTTACACCATGAACAACACCCGAGAGATCATTGCTCATAGTCTGCTGTTTGATGGACTGCCTCCGGAACAACTCGCGGAGATTGAAAAACTCGTCATAAAGAAGCATGTTGTCAAGGGTACTCCGATTTTCTTTGAGGGTGATCCCGGTCTCGGTTTTTATATGGTGGCCAGCGGGAAAGTGAAAATCTTCAAAACTTCATTTGACGGCAAGGAGCAGATCTTACACATCTTCGGGCCCGGTGAACCGTTCGGAGAGGTGCCGGTCTTTCACGGCACACCGTTTCCGGCCAATGCCGAGGCTCTCACCTCAACAGAGCTCTTGTTCTTTCCCAGAGCCGAGTTTGTCGATCTTATCATCGCCAGCCCGTCACTGGCCTTCAACATGCTTGCTGTTCTGGCCCTTCGTCTGCGACGCTTCGCCACCCAGATCGAGAACCTCTCCTTAAAAGAGGTGCCGGGCCGACTGGCATCGTATCTTTTTTTTCTCATGGAAGAGCAGAACAATCAGGAATGGGTGACCCTTGATATTCCCAAAGGCCAACTTGCGAACCTCCTGGGCGCAACGTCAGAAACCTTATCACGCATCTTCAACAAAATGCATGACGAGGGACTCATACGAGTGGAAGGTAAAACCATATTTGTCCTTGATCATCAGCGATTACGAGACCGGTGACCACACTTACTTTTCCGGCACAAACAGTAAACCCCTTTCCCGATAAAACCGCCTGTCTCCCTGCAGAAGATAAAACTTTCTTGACCTCGCTCTAAATTTGTGCAATTTCGATACAGACTTGGTTGGACAACAATCTCATTTGCCCCTTTTCGCCAAACAGATTTCAAGAACCACCTCCACAGGGACTGCACTCAATGACGCACTCAAACATAGCCTGCTGCACCACCGTCGATCTCTCTGATGCCGATGTCATTGCCGCCATGAAAGAGATGGATGGGTATATTGATATCACCCCGGGTGATTTCAAAGAGGTGTTCCGTATTGCCTATATTCATGCCCTGCGCCGCATTACGGAAGCGCGTACGGCACAGGAAATCATGAGCAAAACAGTCCACTGTCTGCGTTCAGATATGGACCTTGTGGAAGCGGCACAGTTTCTTGCTGAAAAATGCTTCACAGGTGCTCCAGTCATCAACGAACAGGGTATAGTTGTCGGAGTCCTCTCAGAGAAAGATTTTCTGGCAAGAATGGGGGTCGGCAAGTCCACCACCTTTATGCATATCGTGGCACACTGCCTCGTAAACAAGGGATGCATGGCCATGACCCTGCGCAACCATACTGTGGCGGACATCATGAGTGCTCCACCGGTCACTGCAGCACCGGATATCACTGTAAACGCCATTTCATCCCTGTTTGTTGAAAAGGAAATCAACCGGCTCCCGATTGTTGATACCGACGGACGTCCGATTGGTTTTATAACACGAACCGATCTTGTCCAATCATACTGTGCACCCTTTGGAGGCCTGACATGACGTTCTGGGAGAAGATGAAAGGCCGATCGCAAAGCCCGCCCATGGTGAGCTTTGCTGAGGTTGGCTGGTCGTGGCTGGGAAGCTTTCTTGGTGTAGGAGCGGTGGCATTTCTCCATTATCACCTTCTCGACGAACAGAGCATGACACTGCTCATAGGTTCATTCGGTGCCTCTGCTGTCTTGGTGTACGGCGCCGTGCGCAGCCCGCTGGCACAGCCGAGAAATCTTGTCGGCGGCCACATCCTCTCCGCCTT
>JAAYDD010000072.1 GCA_012729435.1 Desulfobulbus sp. | reverse complement strand
AAGAAGTCCGATTTCACGGATCTTTCTCTTTTAAGTATTCGGATCGCCCGCACACACGGTCTGCCGGTTTTACAGACAAGGTTTCAGAGGAGATAAAATCTGAACGCCTCGCATCTTTTCAGGAAGAGCAGAACAAGATAAGTCTACAACGGAACAGCGAGTACTTAGACAGAGAAGTTGAGATTATGATTGAATCGATAACAGCAAAGGGAGTGAAGGGACGGACCGCCACGAACCACATTGTTCATGCCACTGGAATTGTTGAGTCCCTGCGCCCAGGAGATCTTGCCCGGGTTCTTGTCGAACATGCAGGCAATCACTCGCTGAAAGGTCACATTTTTGAAAATACGAATTAATTTAGAGATAGATAAAGACTATGATAGATCTACACTCACATTCTTTCTTTAGTGACGGCGCCCTCGTACCGGCTGAACATGTACGACGTGTTGAAACTCTTGGCTACTCTGCTATAGCAATTACCGACCATGCGGATTCTTCCAATATCTCCATTCTGATACCGGCGCTGTTACGGGCGGCTCAAGACATGAACCCGATAAACCGTACTCAACTGATTGTTGGGGTTGAACTTACACATGTACCCCCTCCCCTCATTGCACCACTTGCTAAAAAATCGCGAGAACTTGGTGCACAACTCGTGGTTGTTCACGGCGAATCGCCCGTCGAGCCTGTGGCTCCGGGAACTAACCGGGCGGCCGTTGAGGCGGATATCGACCTTTTGGCCCATCCTGGTTTTATCACTGAAGAAGAGGCCCGATTGGCTGCTAAAAACAATATTCTTCTTGAGCTGTCAGGACGAAAAGGTCACAGCCTCACCAATGGACATGTTGCAAAAATGGCGGAACGTACAGGTGCAAAATTAGCAATTAATGCTGATGCTCATGCGCCGGGTGACTTTCTGACACAGGAGATGGCGGAACGGGTTGCATTGGGCGCCGGATTAAGTCGAGAACGTTATCTGCAAATCAGACACGACATGGCCGTTCTTGCGGACCAATTGAGACCCATTAATTTGACCGCCTGATATTCTAATTCAATATTTTTTGAAAATTTATGCACTATCAAGGAACTATTTACCGGCCGCCCAGTGAGGCTAACAGCATTTTATTACAAGTCACAACAGGTTGTTCACACAATAGATGCACCTTTTGTGGGATGTATAAAGAAAAACGATTTACTCTTGTCCCAGACGATATTGTTTATGCTGATATCGACTATGCTGCAGAGAACATGTCGTATGCCCGGCGTCTGTTCTTATGTGACGGTGATGCTCTGATCTTACCTTTTGCCAAACTGCAGGCTATTCTAAAACGTATTAAAAAGAAACTGCCCCGGGTTGAGAGGGTTGGCATCTACGCGAATGGTAAAAATCTACGAACAAAAACTGTCGAAGAACTGCGTATACTTCGTGATCTGGGTTTAGGCATTATCTATATGGGGCTGGAAAGCGGCGATAATGATACCCTGCAACAAATGTGTAAAGGCATGACCGCAGAAGAAATGATCACCATGGGCCGTAAGGTGAAGGCAGCCGGTATTCCGTTATCCATAACCGTGCTGTTGGGGATTGCCGGAAAGAAAGATTCACTGGTGCATGCCGTGGCAACAGGCAAAGCACTTACTGCCCTTGATCCGGAATATGTCGGGGCACTCAGTCTTATGATTGAACCTGGCACTCCTCTTCATGCTCAGATTCGGGCCGGTACGTTCACAGTTCCTGAACCGCTGGAAATCTTGCAGGAACTGCGCACGATGATTGCGAACACCCACCTGACCAGTGGTCTGTTCCATGCTAACCACGCTTCGAATTACCTCCCGATCCGAGCCAAATTACCAGAAGAACATGGAGTAACTCTAGAACTCATTGATCAGGCGCTTGCCGGTAACAGGCCGCTTAAACCTGAGTATATGCGAGCTTTATGACCTGGTTGCAGCGGTGCTGCACCACAATAACCAGCCCCCTTCTCTGCTTCCCATTGTTCAACCCGTTTCATCTCTAAATCATGCAAGAGAAAATCAGCCGTCTCGTTTCAATCAGGACCTCATATATCGAGCTGGATAAACTGCTCAAGCGGGAAAATATGACGGTCAGCGGCGGTGAAGCAAAATTTTTTATCAATCAGGGTGCAGTCCGGGTTAACGGCCTGAGGGAAACCCGTAAGCGCCGGAAGCTCTATCCAGGTGATACTGTTGACTTTAACGGTGTCACTTTATGCATCGCATCTACACCCTCCTGTTCTGCTTTACCGGATACCGCCGAACAGGAGGATTGAATATGGTCAGCGAGTCAGCCTGTCCTGGGCTTCCTGATACCGACTTTTCGTTTTTTCCAAGATCTCTGCAGGGATTGGCGGTGGCGGCGGCTGTTTGTTCCAGTGGAGAGAGGAGAGAAAATCCCGCAGAAACTGTTTGTCAAAACTCGGTTGTCCTTTTCCCGGAGCATACTGATCAAGGGGCCAGAATCGCGAAGAATCCGGTGTCAATACCTCGTCGATCAGGGTGAGAGTATCACCGTCGAGCCCCATTTCAAACTTCGTGTCAGCAATAATGATACCTTTTGTTCGAGCGTAGTCAGATGCACGTTTGTAGAGCCGGACACTCACATCCGCCATTTTGTCCGTTAACGTGTCACCGATCAATCGCCGCATCTGTTCAAGTGAAATGTTTTCATCGTGAAGTCCCTGTTCAGCCTTTGTTGAAGGCGTAAACAACGGCTCGGGGAACTGTTCTGATTCACGCATACCAGCTGATAACTCAAACCCACAGACTGTGGTGTTTTTTTGGTAGGCACTCCAAAACGAACCGCTCAAATACCCGCGAACGATACACTCAATGGGGACGACACTGGTCCGTTTGACCAGCATTGAGCGCCCCTCCAGTTGCGATCTGTACTGCTGGCATACAGGTGGAAACTCGCTGACTTCAGAGCTGATCAGATGGTTGGGAACAATATCACCGAGTAATTTGAACCAAAACAAAGAAATCGCCGTCAGAATTTTTCCTTTGCCGGGAATCGGTTCTGCCATCACCACATCATAGGCAGAGATCCGATCGGTTGCCACCATTAGCAGCTTGTCTGCATGACCGGGAATTTCGTACATATCTCGCACCTTTCCCCGGTGTATCAGTGTCAGATCCGGACATTCGGTTGTCATGATAGCCGCACCCATACATGTCTCTCCTTTTTCTTGTTGATCCATCAAACCTACTATCACCTATTCTCCAGCATGTTTCTTGACAAGCACAGACTGGATCTTACCTTGTTGTGCAACAATCACTGCATCTGCAACACCGCTACGGAGATTTACTATGACCTTT
>JAAYDD010000071.1 GCA_012729435.1 Desulfobulbus sp. | reverse complement strand
TTTCGGTCAGTATCAGGTCAACGACAAAGCCTATAACAAGCTGGGCTTCAACATCCACAACTATTTCTTTGCAAAATCCTTAGATCAGGTGCGTCCCGGTGGTGTGGTAGCCTTTGTTACCAGCCGCTATACGATGGATGCCAAGGATTCTACCGTGCGCCGGTATCTGGCTCAGCGCGCCGAGCTGCTGGGAGCCATTCGACTACCCAACAATGCGTTCAAGGCCAATGCCGGAACCGAAGTGGTTTCTGACATTATCTTTTTGCAAAAGAGAGACCGTCCGCTGGACATTACACCGGAATGGACGCAGACCGGTCAGACGGAAGATGGGTTTGCCATCAATCGCTATTTCCTCGACCACCCTGAAATGGTGCTGGGCAGACAGGAACCGGAAAGCACCGCTCATGGCATAGACTACACCGTAAACCCCATTGAGGGCTTGGAACTGTCCGACCAGCTGCACGATGCTGTAAAGTATATTCGTGGCACCTATCAGGAGGCTGCGCTGCCGGAGCTGGGAGAGGGCGAATCCATCGACACCTCTATCCCCGCTGACCCCGATGTAAAAAACTACTCCTATACCGTGGTGGACGGCGAAGTGTACTTCCGGGAAAACAGCCGCATGGTGCGGCCTGATCTCAATGCCACCGCCGAAGCCCGTGTAAAAGGCATGGTCGGTCTGCGGGATTGTGTTCAGGATCTCATTGACCTTCAGATGGATGCTGCCATTCCAGACAGCGCCATCCGAGAGAAACAGTCGGAGCTTAACCAGCTTTATGATAATTTCTCTGCCAGGTATGGCCTTATCAATGACCGTGCTAACCGTCTGGCCTTTGCCGATGATTCCAGCTACTATCTGCTGTGCGCGCTGGAAATCATTGACGAGGAAGGAAAGCTGGAGCGCAAGGCGGATATGTTCACCAAGCGCACCATCAAACCCCATGAGGCTGTGACCTCCGTGGACACGGCAAGTGAAGCCCTGGCTGTCTCTATTGCGGAAAAAGCCCATGTGGATATGGCGTACATGGAACAGCTGACCGGCAAGACCGGGGACGAGCTGGCCGCTGAGCTTCGCGGCGTTATTTTCCGTCTGCCCGGTCCTGTACCTGAGGGGGAACGCCCTCATTATGTGACTGCCGATGAATACCTTTCCGGCAATGTGCGCCGAAAGCTGCGGCAGGCACAGCGGGCGGCAGAAAAAGACCCCGCCTTTGCGGTCAATGTGGAGGCGTTGGAAAAGGCTCAGCCCAAGGATCTGGATGCTTCGGAGATTGAGGTTCGCCTGGGCGCTACCTGGATCGACAAAGAGTACATCCAGCAGTTTATGTATGAGACCTTTAACACCCCGTTTTATCTCCAGCGCAGTATTGAGGTCAATTACACACCCTATACCGCCGAGTGGCAAGTCACCGGCAAAAGCTCCGTTTCTTACAACGATGTGGCTGCCTATACCACCTATGGTACAGACCGGGCCAACGCCTATCGGCTGCTGGAAGATGCGCTGAACCTCCGTGATGTTCGTATCTATGACACGGTGGAGGATGCAGACGGCAGGGAGCGCCGGGTGCTGAATGCCAAGGAGACCACTCTGGCAGCGCAGAAACAGCAGGCGATCAGGGATGCCTTTCGGGATTGGATTTGGAAGGACCCGGAACGGCGGCAGACGCTGGTGCGCCAGTACAATGAAGAAATGAACTCCACCCGGCCCCGTGAATACGATGGCAGCCATATTAGATTTG
>JAAYDD010000070.1 GCA_012729435.1 Desulfobulbus sp. | reverse complement strand
GATCAACCCAACTTTTTCCTGGTATCAACAAGCTCTTCAACCACTGACGGATCTGCAAGAGTGGACGTGTCGCCGAAGTCGGCAAAATCACTTGCAGCGATCTTCCGTAAAATTCGTCGCATAATCTTACCTGATCGCGTCTTCGGCAGGCTCGGGGCCCACAAAATCACATCCGGTGTGGCAATAGGCCCTATCTCCTTCCGCACATGCTGACGCAACTCTGCCAGCAACTCGTCACTTTCCTCGGCCCATGACATGAGAGTGACAAAGGCAAAGACGGCCTGACCTTTAACCGGGTGAGGCATGCCAACAGCTGCGGCCTCTGCCACCGCTTCATGAGCCACCAGGGCTGATTCGATCTCCGCAGTTCCCAGGCGATGGCCGGAGACGTTAATAACATCGTCCAGTCGCCCCATCATCCAGAAGTAGCCGTCATCATCCCTGCGCGCCCCGTCTTCAGGGTCGTAGATATTCGGATAACGGTCGAAGTAGGCTTTTTTGTATCTCTCCGGATTGCCGAAAACGCCCCGTAACATGCCGGGCCAAGGTTTACGGATAACCAGATGGCCGCCCTCATTGGGGCTCGCCTCTTTCCCCTCTTCTGTGAAGATTGCGGCATCGACCCCCGGTAACGGTAAAGTCGCTGCGCCCGGTTTGAGCGGGGTCACGTAAGGGAGCGGAGCGATCATTATACCGCCGGTTTCCGTTTGCCACCAAGTGTCGACAATCGGAAGTTTTTCCTTGCCGATATTGAGGTGATACCACATCCAAGCCTCAGGGTTGATCGGCTCACCGACACTTCCCAGAAGTCGCAGGCTCGACAGATCCCATTTCTTCGTATGCTCAGCACCCTCCCGCATCAGTGCCCGGATCGCGGTTGGTGCGGTATAAAAGATACTGACTCTGAACTTCTCGACAATTTTCCAGAACCGGTCAGGCCCTGGATAGTTCGGCACACCCTCAAACATGAGCGTTGTCACGCCCAATCCCAATGGACCGTACAGGATATAACTGTGACCGGTGATCCATCCCAGATCAGCCGTGCACCAGTGAATATCACTATCCTTAAGATCAAAGACCCATTTGGCGGTGTGGAGCACATAGGTCAGATAACCACCGGTGGTGTGAACAACCCCTTTCGGCTTACCGGTGGATCCCGAAGTGTACAGAATAAACAGCATATCTTCGGCATCCATCGACTCCGGCTCGCAGACCGGGGTGATGTCCTTGGCATTGACCTCACGATGCCACCAGCAGTCACGCCCTTCTTTCATTTCAATATCAATGCCGGCTCTGCGGACAACCACGCAGCACTCAACACTCGGGCAACTTAACAGCGCCTCATCAGCATTGGCTTTCAGCGGGATGGCCTTGCCGCCTCGCAACACTGCGTCCGCCGTGATCAGCACCTTGGCATGGCAGTCTTCGATCCGACTCTGCAGCGCCGCCGCGGAGAAACCGCCAAAAACAACCGAATGCACCGCCCCAAGACGTGTGCAGGCCAAAAGAGCGATGGCCATCTCCGGAACCATGGGCAAATAAATGGCAACCCTGTCCCCTTTTTTCACACCTTTCTTTTTGAGCACATTGGCAAATCGGCACACTTCATCGTGCAACATCTGATACGTGTAGACACGGACATCCTCTTCAGGTTCACCCTGCCAGATAATTGCTGCTTTATTTCGCCGCCCATCGGTCAGATGGCGATCAAGACAGTTGACTGAAAGGTTGAGCTTTCCTCCGAGAAACCACTTCACCTCAGGGACACTCAGATCATACTCCAGGATCTTGTCCCACTTCTTGTCCCAGGTGACGAGTTCTTCGGCACGTTCCGCCCAATATCCTTCAGGGTCCTCCATGGAACGGGCATACGCCTTTTTGTACTCATCCATTGACTTGACCCAGGCCTGGTCGCGTCCCTCTTCCGGTGGCGGGTATACTTTTCCTTCAGCCAACAAACTGGTGATTTTATCTTCCATACCACTCATAGAAATTCCCCCTTAACGCTAAAAGCCAACTAGTTACTCATGCCTTTCGACTTCTTCAGCGAAAACGCAATGAGCTTGATCAGCCAACATGGAACAATCTCTTTACAGCTGTGCAGTCCGATTCAAAAACGGGCGGGGCGTGGATACACCCTTCAGATCCGGATCATCCATGCAGACCGGACGCATTCAGCACAGTATATACAGAATTTTTTTGAAAAAGAAAAACGATTATCACAAAAAACCGGCTCAAACAGGGTTATTTTCTCCGAAAACATTTAATAACGTCATCAGATCTACTGATGCATCATACAAAATGAATCCATTCAACAGTTTTTTTGCTGATAAAGCACTGTTGGTTCTTATCCAACCTCACATTTCTGCAGATTACAGATAAAAGTGCAGCTTCATTATTGACGAACACAGGATAAACGCTTACTCCTGTACATTACGTGCTGCAAGCAAAACTGTTTACAGTTTTACCCTATTACATCTGCAAATGAACAACGGCCGTTCCAGGTGAAACATTATGGTTATTAACGATTGGATTCATGTCACTGCAGGCGCTGTTATACTCTTCTCTCTGGTTCTTGGAGCAGATCTTCCCATTAATCCGCTGTTTGTGAGTCGCTACTGGCTGCTGCTTACGGCTCTAGCAGGCTGTTGAAAAACAGAAAAACATGAGACAAAGGGTTGTTTGTTTGCCCTTCGATAGCTCTTTTGCAGAGGCCCTTGGCCGTTTGTTTGTCATGATGCGTTGCCATTTTTTGTTCTCTGAG
>JAAYDD010000069.1 GCA_012729435.1 Desulfobulbus sp. | reverse complement strand
CAGTAGGAAAGCGGATGTCCTGCGGCACACAGGTGGCGTCCAGGATCAGCGTTCCCCGGTTGGCAGGCGCTTCCGTATCGCTTGGTTCTTTCGTGCCTGTCCCGCCGTCAGGCGTTCCGGTTGGGGTACCGTCCGAATCGTCATCTGTATCGTTTTTGCTTTCCGGCGCATAGGGATTCCGGCGCCCGGCGATGAAATCATTCAGGTCTGTCAACAAATCAACCGGAATGCGCTTGCGGAACACCGTCATGGTGCTCTGGTCAAAGGGTGCTTCATGCTGAAAGGCTGGTAAGCCAATGAAGAACTGCAGGTAGGGGTTCATCCGGATCTCCTACACCGTGTCCTCATCCGAGAACCCGTAGCGCTCCTTGATGATGAGGGCGCCCAAGGCCATGCGTGCGGGTTTGCCCACATTCCCTACCTTGCTGTCAAAGGTCTGGGCATAGCGGCGCTCCAGCTCCGCCCAGGGAATCAGCTTGGCCAGCCTGACCCAGTCGTTGTCAGGGTTCAGCCCTTGAAACTGGAAGAGGTTTTCGTTCTCAAACACTCTGACTTGTTCACTTTGATTGTTCACATCACTCGGTCTGCATAACACATCAAAAATCGCCCTCATATGTTGCAGGATTCGATCAGATGGTGTATAATAAATTTGTATTACTATATTCGTTTTATTCACCATCTGCATCGTATGTATGTAAACCGGCATCCCCTGCTGATAGTTTGGTTACCTGTAGGCTTTCATAGTAGCATACAGAACAAAACAGCCACTGGTTTATTGTTTTTGCCTGGATGTCTCCTGTTATCATCTGTCATGATGCCCGGAGATATCCGAATACACCGACCCAATGGATCGAATCTTGTGCGGGAATAACCCGCTAAGAATATATAAAGGAGGAGACCCCAATGAAAAGATCTCTGTACCGTTTCTGTTTCATTGCGATGCTTGTATTGGTCATGGTGGCCGGTACATCCATCGCCGCAGCCGTTGATATCGGTATTATCCTGCCCACCCGTGAAGAGACACGCTGGCTTGGTGACGAAGCCAAATTCCTGAAGACTATCGAAGAGGGCAAATACGACGCGCGGATTCTATTCTCTGAGAAAAGCTCGGCAATCGAGAAGACCAACGTGGAAACCCTGCTGAGCCTGGGAGCCAAAACCATCGTGCTATGCTCCTATGATGCCACTGCCTCCGCCGCAGCCGTTGATATAGCTGCCGAAGAAGGCGCAACTGTTATCTGCTATGACCGGCTGATCATGGATACCCCCAACCTGGCCTACTACATCACCTTTGACAGCGTCAAGGTAGGTGAGGCCCAGGCGCAGTATCTGGCCGATCAGGTGGAGGCTGGTTCCAAGGGAAACAACCTCTATATGTACGCCGGCGCGCTGACCGACAACAACTCCTTCCTGTTCCTGGATGGCGCGTGGAACGTGCTTCAGCCGCTGATTGCAGACGGTACCTTCACTGTCCAGAACTGTGCTAAGGCAGTTGAATTCAAGGACAAGCCCACCCTCACCCGCGAGGAGAAGGCCGCTATTATGAGCACCATTGACACGGAATGGCAGATGGACGTCTCCAAGTCTCTGGCCGAAGCACATCTGACCGCAGCCGGTCCGGATGCCAAGGGCACCGTCTTTGTGCTGAGTCCTGCGGATGATGACTGCGCCCGCTCCCTGTCGGATGCTTTCCGGGCCGATGGTGCGGTCACTAAACTACACATTGTCGGCGCCGACGGCGTGGAGTCTTCGGTTCAGTACATCATTGACGGCAAGCAGTCCATGACCGTATATAAGGATCCTCAGGATCTGGTCGATGCCACATTCGAGATCAT
>JAAYDD010000007.1 GCA_012729435.1 Desulfobulbus sp. | reverse complement strand
CCTCGAATCAACCTACCTGAAAGAGGGGTGCCATGGGATTATTACCGATTACCGAAAAGGGAAAACCCGTTCATTGTCAGAGAGATTGGCCGTTGTTTTATATGAATGACTTTTCACGAATGGGAATAGCCGTCAACCAGCTGGATGACGCTGTCACAGCACTCAGGGACGATGGCTTTGCAGTGCATGAAAATGAACAGGGGTGTTTTCTTGACATCAGTGGTGCAAAGCAGCTGCATCAGGCGGTCCAGACACTCTCCTCACGCCGGTTAGACTATGAGATCACTGACCTGGTGAGTTGTGTATACCAGGGGTGATAGACACACGATCCGCCCGGCGGGCGGAAAAAACAGTCTGTTCCCGGAAGAGAAAGGAGACCCGATCTTTTCGTCACGGTGATGAACCAGATCGACAGGTACAAAAAAATTAGTCTTCCACACATATTATGCCCAGAATCGCGTCTCCAGCTTCTGTCAACAGGAGCCACCCTGCCTGGGTGGCGTTCTCACGCTCTTTGATCTTTCTGGTCACCTCACCCCGGTTACTCGGCTGGAGTCTGCTTCTGTTTATCCTTACCGCTTCTCTTACCTGGTTGGGATATCTTTACACTGTTGATCTCATCAACCAGTACAGCGGAAGTTTTTTTGTCAGGCAGCCGTCTGTAGAGCATTTCTGGCACTGGCCCGTACTCTGGG
This sequence comes from Desulfobulbus sp., assembly GCA_012729435.1. Taxonomy (GTDB): domain Bacteria; phylum Desulfobacterota; class Desulfobulbia; order Desulfobulbales; family Desulfobulbaceae; genus Desulfobulbus. The sequence goes on along the minus strand of JAAYDD010000007.1, from coordinate 6,694 downwards.
CCTGGTGGCTGCTGAAGTGGCTGTACCTCATTCTTACCCGGGTCATCACCTTTTATCTCGCCTTTATTTTCTCCTACAGTCTGACAACTCCGGGGTATGTCTTTCTGAGCACCTGGACCGGTGACCGGTATTGTGAACCGGAGGAAACCGGAGAGGCGGCGTTCAGTTTTTCAGGCGTCCTCATAGATCTTGTGGAAGGGGTCAAGATCGGTGTCATGGGGCTGGTGGTCACCCTTATTGCCCTGCTGGTCAACTTTGTTCCGGTTGTCGGTCAGATGCTGGTCTTCGGACTTTATGTTTTTTATTCCACTCTGATGTTTATTGATTTTCCAGCTTCCCGATACCGCTGGTCACTGGGAAAAAAGCTTGCCTGGCTCCGGAAGCATACCTGGACATCGTTTCGACTCGGCATTTTTCCGGCACTTATCAGCATGATACCTATCCTCAACGTCTTTTTGATGGCGTTTTTTTTCCCTCTCTTCACCGTTCATACCACGCTGAATTTTCTGGAAATTGAAGGGAGGAGGACACGAGACTCCGCACTCTAAATCGCTGGCGCGGTTGTAGCCGGTATCGTCGGGAACGTTTTGAAGCTTAGTGAAGTTACGGTTTACCGTCCAGAACAGAACGGACACAGTGAGCCAGATCGGACATGACCACAGGCTTGTAAAGAAATCCGTCGACACCAATGGATTTTGCGCTGCGACTGTCCAGTTGTTCGCTGAATCCGGTGCAGAGAATAACCTTGATTCCGGGCTTTATCTGTCTGATTTCCCGGTAGAGTTGCAGTCCGGTCATTTGCGGCATGGTCAGATCAGCCATCACCAGATCGATACGGTCAGCAAGGTTGCGAAAGGCCTCCAGAGCATCGTAGCCGCTGATGCGTGCCGTTACTGTATAACCAAGTTTTTCCAGCATGCCGGTAGTGACATCGGCAATCGATTTTTCGTCATCAACGACCAGAATATGTTCATTGCCGACCGGCAGAATGTCCGGATCTCCGTATATAATCGCATCCTGTACCGGTGCCAGTTCCACAGCGGGAAAATAAAGGGTGAAGGTGGTTCCCTCACCAACCGTACTCGCAACCCGAATTTCACCACCGTATCCTCGCAGGATTCCCAGAACCACCGATAAACCGAGTCCGGTCCCTTTATCTCGGGGTTTAGTCGTAAAATAGGGATTGAAGATCTTGGCAAGGGTTCCCTGATCCATACCATGCCCGGTGTCAGCAACGCGGAGCTGTTGATATATTCCAGGAGAAACAGGAAGTTCAGAAGGTGCGTCGATGCCAAGAGAAACAGTTTCCAGGTGGATACTTATACAGCCGCCTTTTTCTTCCATCGCATGTACAGCGTTTGTTACCAGGTTCATGATCACCTGATGCAACTGTGTCGCATCGGCCATGATTTGAGGACATGTGTTGGGCAAATCACAGGTAATGCGGATATTCGAAGGCAGCGTCGGCTGCATGAGTTTGACGATCTCTTCAATAATGTCGATCAGAGATATCGGCTTGATTTCCTGATCAACCTGGCGACTGAAGATCAGAATCTGCTTGACAAGGTTGCGGGCTCGTTTGGAGGCTTCGACGATGCTCTGACAATGCTGCTGGACCGAAACGCTGTCCGGATTTTCGATAAGCATTAATTCAGCCCGTCCGATGATAGGAGCGAGCATGTTGTTAAAGTCGTGAGCAATGCCGCCGGCCAGACTGCCGATAGCTTCGAGTTTCTGCGTGTGCTGCAGTTGCTCTTCAAAAGTTTTGTTTTCATTCCGGAGTCGCACCTGTTCCGTAATGTCTATGATACTGGCGAAGACCTTGTTCCAGTTCTGTTCAAATCCGCTGGCGACCACAACTCGGCGTTCCACAGTGAGCGTTGTACCGTCAAGCGTTTTGTTTTCCAGTATGCTGTCGCTTTTTCCGTTTGCAAGAATTCTGATCAGTTCATTTTTGAAGATGAATAACTGACTGTCCGGCAAGATCTGCATCAGGTGACTGAGAGCTTTTGGAGTTGCCGCCCCATAGAGGGAGAGGGCAGCCTGTTTGGCAGCTCTTATTTGAATCATTCCTGCACAGCGTGCGAGACTTTCTGGGTTATTGGCAAAATAGCGCGGCAGATCCTTGATTTCTTGCTCTGCCAGCTGATCAAGAAAGACCTTGACATCACTGTGATCCTCTTCGAGCAACGGAACAGGGGAGTGTTCAAAGAGGAGATGATAACGGGCTTCTGTCTCGGCAAGTGCCTTTGATTTATTCGATATTATGGATTTGTTTCTTTGATTGAGGAAGATCAGAGTAAGCAGCAGAAGAAGAACTATACATAAGCCGACAGTGGTCGGTGTATCAAAGGAGATGGGCATTTGCGGTAAACCTGGACCGGTTTGCACGGTACCTTTTTCCGGGAAGGCTGTAACAGCAGTAAGCATGGAAGATCGCGCCTGAACCGGAGATGTGATCCATCTGCAGATGGTGTTCATGATCAATATCAAGGAGTTCGTACAGGGAGTTCACGACAAAGGCAGAGCTGTCTGCATTGAATGATTGCTCCGGAGTTCTTGTGATGCGCGTAAATATTGAAAGACAGCATAGTATTTTTATTGTAGGTGGCGTGTCAGACAGATGTCAAAGGAAATGAGGTGAGCTTTTACACGGACTGATGCGGCTATGATCCGTTTCCGGGCGGCCGGATATTCTCCTGGCGGTTTACTCTCGTGGGAGCCGGCCGGTCAGCTGATTCCCTTATGTTTTTACTGATCGGATCCCATTCGTGAAGGATGATATGACCATGGTGTTTTTCAGAACGGACAATGACCTGTTATTGTCGCTTCCAACCGGTCATATCCGTCCGGGACGCTTTTGCGGACCTGCAGCCGACGGAGTTGGTGTGAACGGAGTTAAAGATCGTTGAAAATATGTTGGTAACTTTATTAGACCATTGACAATACATAGTTTTTTCGATAGCGTACTCCGTGTAACCGACTGCATTGAATTCATTTTGAGAGGATGCCGTGACAGTACAGACATATGAGGCGAAAGAGCTGTTTCACTGGCTGGTGACCAAAGAGGATATCGTCGTGGTCGATGTGAGGAATCCCAAGGATTTCGATCGGTTTCACATTGAGGGGCCCTATCCGTTTGAGCAGCTCAATATCTCTTATTACGAGTTTATGGAGGATGAGGAAGAAGCGGTGATGCGGACACCATCGGACAGAAAGATCCGGATTGTCTGCGCCAAAGAGGGATCTGCCCGCTATGTTGCCGAAATTCTTGAACGTCACGGATATGACGTGCGCTATCTGGCCGACGGTATTAAAACCTGGGGTAATCTTCTGGTACCGAAGCTTGTAGCACAGGGGCAAGACTATGCGCTTTACCAGTTTATTCGCCCTGGCAAGGCCTCCTGCAGTTACGGCCTGCTCAGCGGTAAAGAGATGATGCTCTTTGACCCTTCACGAAACCTTGAATTTTATATCGACTTTGCCGAAAAACACGGTTGTGTCATCACCAGGACCTTTGAGACACACCTTCAGGCCGACTATATTGCCGGCAGTCGGGACATTGCCGGTCGTACCGGTGCTGTATTTTACGCGAACGACGGGGACTTCAAATCCTCAAGAAATGCCTATACGTCTTTACAAGACGGTGAGTTTCTCGGTTTCGACAGCGGGGGCCCGCGGGTGCAGGTGCTGTTCACCCCCGGTCATACGCCGGGGTCAACCTGCTTTCTTGTGGATGGACAGTATCTGATTTCTGGAGATACAGTGTTCATCAACTCTGTCGGTCGTCCGGATCTGGGTGGCCAGGTTAAAGAGTGGGCGGTTCAGCTCTTTGCCTCCATACAGCAGATCAGGCAGCTTGACCATTCACTGATTGTGCTTCCCGGACATTATTCCGACTGGGAGGAGGCTGACAGCAATCTGTTGTTTGCCCGTACGCTGTCTGAGATTTTTGAGCGGAACAGCGCTATCTACAACCTTGACACTGAAGCAGACTTTGTGGCCTTCATTGAGGCGAATATGCGGCCGCAACCTGAAGAGTATGATATTATCCGCCAGGTGAATGCTCATCTGCGCGAAGAAGACGAAGAACGGCAGGAAGAGCTCGATCTTGGTAAAAATGAATGTGCGGCGTCAGCATATGCTGCGGCAAAGAAAGAGCAGACTGACTGAAATATAGAAGACTGTGTACTGTGCCTGGCAGAGGTGATCCGATGACCAGGCGTTTTTCTATCTTATTATGTGGATAAACATTCATGCGTCCTGATCAAATTCATGCGGCTCAGTGTAAAAGTCTCGGCGTCCTGTTTTTCCTCCTTTTGACCGGAGTTCTGTTCCTCTGCCCGGCAACAGCAGCCGAACCTCCATCGACTCCCAAGTCGGAAGGACTGATGGCGAATATCCGGCCCAAAGTCGAACAGGAGCTGCGAGGAAAAGGCTTTTCTCTCGGACAGCCGATCTTCATCCGTATCTTTAAGCTGCCCGGTGTGCTGGAAGTCTGGATGAACAGAGGGAAGGGGTTTGAACTGTTTAAATCATACCGCATCTGCAACTATTCGGGTTTCCCCGGCCCAAAACTCAGTGAAGGAGACTGGCAGGCACCGGAGGGATTTTACACCGTCTCCGCTGAACAGATGAACCCGAAATCAGTGTACCATTTAGCCTTTGACATCGGTTATCCGAACGAATTTGACGTTGCAAAGAACCGAACGGGCGGTCTGATCATGGTGCATGGTAACTGTCAGTCTGTCGGCTGTTTTGCGATGACGAACGCTCGCATGGAGGAGATCTATCTGCTTGCCAACGAATCTCTGAGACAGGGACAGGAATATTTCGGCGTCCATATCTTCCCTTTTGCCTTGACACCATTGAATCTGAAAAAGTTTGCGGCTTCGCCCTGGATGAAATTCTGGCGAAGCCTGGAACCCGGTTACACCGCCTTTGAGCAATCAAGGCGGGTTCCTGATGTTACTGTTCAAAACGGTGAGTATGTTGTTGTACAGTCGACTCGAAAACTGGCCATGCAACAGATGTTTGCTGAGGACCGACGATGAGCACCGAGGAACGGCGTCAGAGCCGGCGTATCAGCTTTGTCAGTACCGCAGTGCTTCGATATGGGGAAGGCCAGATTCTGGAGACCGCAGTCGATACACGCGATATCAGTCTGGACGGGGTGTTTGTGGAGACACCGGAGCGCCTGGCTCCTGGTACCTCCTGTGATGTCGAGATTCATCTGACCGGCGGTACGAGCAGGATGCATTTTTTTGCTCAGGGGGTTGTCCGGCGCCATGACGCCAAGGGAATGGGTATAGCTTTTACCAGGCTGGAACCCGACAGCTATCTGCATATCTTTAATCTGGTAAAGTTACATACCGCTGTTGAAAGCGGTGTGTAACTGCAGTTTTCCTCCGCGATTTTCTGTCATACGCTCGTAAAATTTCAACAAGGCCCAGCGGTACCCTCTTCACTTATACTATACTGTTTCTTTTTAATTCGATTTTATCAATCTCTTTGTACAGCAGTGGGAAGTCTGCTGTTCAGCTCGTCGTTTGTACACCGGAAACAGAGCTTTTGAGCAGCGTTTTTGCGTTATGATGCACCGGGGTGAGGTGTGAACCTGCGCCCCGGTGAGTGCCTGTATGTGTGCCGGTAAAAAGTGTGCTGTCCTTCAGTCTACTGTACCGGGATATCCCGGGGATCAGTCATGTTTTCAGGACGCAGCAGATCATCAAGCTGTTCTTTGGATAACAGGCCTTTCTCCAGGATAAGACAGTAGACCGAAGAGCCGGTCTGCAGAGCTTCCATGGCAATATCGGCGGACTGGTCATAGCCAAGCACCGGTACCATGGCGGTTACCAGACCGATACTGTTTGCCACATATTTCAGGCACTGTTCACGGTTGGCGGTCAGCCCGTTGATACAGCGTGCCGCCAGAGTGATACAGGCATTTTTGAGAATCATTATGCCATGAAGAAGATCGTAGGCGATCAGAGGTTCGGCCATGCAGAGTTCCAGCTCACTGGCTTCGGCAGCCATTGAGACAACAGCATCGTATCCCATGACCTGATAGCACACCTGGTTGACCAGCTCAGGTATGACCGGGTTTACCTTACCGGGCATGATTGTTGAGCCGGGCTGCATCGGCGGCAAGTTGATTTCATTCAGTCCGCATCGGGGACCGGATGATAACCAGCGCAGATCATTGCAGACTTTTGAGATTTGTACGGCAGCCCGTTTCAGGGCCGCGGACATCTGAACAAAGGCTCCCGCATTCTGGGTGGCCTCCACCAGATTGTGCGCAAGACGAAGCGGGAACCCGCTGATCTCCGCCAGCTTTTTTGTTACCAGAGCAGCGTAACCGGGCGGACTGTTAATACCGGTTCCAATCGCGGTTGCTCCCATGTTGATGTCGAGCAGCTCATCGGCACCATGCTCCACTGCCCGGATGGAACTTCCTATCATCACTGCTTAGGCGCTGAACTCCTGGCCGAGCGTCATGGGGACGGCATCCTGATTTTCAGTGCGTCCCATCTTAAGTACGTCCTTAAACTCTTCCGCTTTCCGCTGCAGTGCTCTTTCCAGTTCATGCATTGCCGGGATCAGGCTGCGAATGGACAGAAGGACGGCCAGTTTTATCGCCGTCGGGTAGACATCGTTGGTCGATTGGGAGCAGTTGACATGATCGTTGGGGTGG
>JAAYDD010000068.1 GCA_012729435.1 Desulfobulbus sp. | reverse complement strand
ATTCAGGCTGATTGCCGAACCGATCACCTGCGCCTTGTCCATGACCAGCAGGCCTACTCCTTGACCATGCCGCTGCATTTTGAACTGGAAGCTGTTCATGGTGATCAGAGCGAGGTGCGTACCCTTCATCTGCGCATGCCGTTTTTTGAACTGAAGGGGGACAGCGGCAATGAAGGTTTTGTCCTGAACGGCGAGGGGGATCTCGAACGGATGTCGCAGGAGCTCGGCAGATTGTTCGCAATGGACTATCAGGCCAGGGGGCACGTGCAGGTCAGTGCCACCAGTCGACATGACGGCGAAGAGAGACACCGCCTGGACAGCAGACTGACCGTCAATAATTTCAGTCTTTTAAAAGATGATCAGGTTGTCTTGCCGGCACATCCCCTGAGCATTACAGCGGCAGCAACGGCAGCGGGTTTGCGGTTTGATCTGAACAGCGTTGACGACCTGTCCCTGGAGGCGAGCATCTGGCCCGGGACTCTGTCTTTTCATGTCCGCAATATGCGGCAGTGCACCGGACCCGGACATGACAATTTTTCCATGCAGACACGGTTTGACGCAGGTCGACTCCGCAACACAGTTCAGGGTTTTTTTCTGGAAAAATATTTGGCAGGCACTGAGGGTGGTGTCCGGTTTGAGGCCGCGGGAACATGGTGTGACAATGTTATTACCCTGCAGAAGCTGCGGGGCGAGATCGCTGATCTAACCGTGGCCGGTGAAAAAGCGATAATCCGGGAACCGCGTGTCGTCTTTGGTCTGGGTGGCCTGACGGCAGAGAAAGCAGCACAACAGGTCAGACTGCAGAATCTGCTGGTTGTTGAGGACTGGGCCGGTTTTGTTCACAAGACCGATCCTTTGTTTCAGCTGAACATCGATAAACGCAGTATTGAGATCTGTCGTTTTACGTTGAGCTCGGCAAGAGCTGCTGTTGAACTGAATGCCGGTCTTAGAGACTGGAAACAGGTAGAAGCCGGGTATTCACTCGCAGTACAGGGAGAGGGCGAGGACTCTTTAGTGGGTGATGTCCTCAGAGTTGCCGGTTTACAGGCGCCTGATATGAATGTTCAGGGGAAGGTCCGGGGAAACTGGAGCTATCGCGGAGGCGGCGGACAGGGTAGTGAGCAGGCCGTGTTTTTTGCAGTTTCCTCTTTGAAGGTCACCCGAAGCAGGCGGGTGCTGGCCTCCGACCCGTTTGTAACCTGCAGTTTGCGGTTAGAGGAGGCTGATGAGCAACCCTTTGAGTTGAAGATGACTGATTTCGACCTGCGGGCCAGCCTGATGCACATCGCCGGAACCGGTCGGATTATACGCAATGAACAACCGAACTTAAATCTGCAGGGTCAGTTCACTCCCCGGTATGTGCAGCTGAAACCGCTGCTGCTGCCGTATATCGGGCCGGATATTTCATTGAGCGGCACACGGTCGGGAACCTTTCAACTCTCACTGCCGTTGACGATGCCTGTCCGGCAGGAGGATATTACTGTTACAGCTGAACTCCCTCTGGACAGTCTGCGTTTCAGAGATATAGACCTTGGTGCAGTCGAACTGCCTCTTGATTTTCATCGTAACCAGCTGCGGGTGCGAATTGACGGGCAACTGGATGCCGGCAAGGTCTCCCTGGCTCCACTCTGGGATCTTTCAGCTTCACAACCGACCCTGACTCTGCCTGCGAAAGCTCCCTGCCTGGCCGGCGTCTCACCCCAACCGCCCCTGCTCGATGGGGTCCTCGGTAGACTGCACCCGCTTTTCGGGGTGTTTGCTCAGTTGCGCGGAACAATGGATCTGTACATCAACCACTTTTCAGTACCAATCACCGGACGGGGCTGGGGTAGCCCGGTTTTCGATATCTCCCTTGCGGTCGATCAACTCCGGTTCACCCCGATGGGTCCTTTACAGGAACTCCTCAGTTTGAACGGGTATGTTCAGGAGTGGTATCCGTGTGCTGAAAAAGAGATCCGCTGTCAGGGGAAAGCCGGCAAGGTACAGTGCGCCCCGGTGCACCTCGTCGCTGATGATGAGCGCGTCGCCCTTCAAGGTGAATTCGGCCGGCAACAGGAATTACAGTACACAGTGCGGTTCCCGCTTGGACAGGCTCTTGCGGAACTCATCGGTTCGGATGGCAATGAAGAGGAGCGATCAGTCTCCGCCGTGGTTACAGGGACGAGGCAGAAACCGGAGTGTGACATCCATGCCCTGGTTGCCGGTCTGGCTCATGAGCTGATCAAGAGCAGGAAGGCGGGAAGGTACGGGAAACAGCCTCAGGCTGATGAACCGGTTGAGCCGTGAAGTGATGTACCATGTAAAACCGGAATAGCGAGACTCATTTTATTGTTCTGTCAATATATGTTTAACGATTGGTTGTACGAATTACTCTTATTGAACGGAGGCCACGCATGAGCAAAAAAGTAGTTGTTGTCGGAGCGGTTGCCGCAGGTCCTAAAGCAGCTTGTCGGTTGAAGAGGCTGCGGCCTGACTGGGAGATTACCATGGTTGATCAGGACAGTCTCATTTCCTATGGCGGCTGCGGTATCCCGTACTATGTCAGTGGAGATGTTCCCGATGAGAGTGAACTGCGGGAGACAAGTTTTCATGTGGTTCGTGATGCGGATTTTTTTGAGAACTCCAAAGGTGTTCATGTGTTGACCAGAACCCGGGCTCTGGCCATTGATCGGAGCGCAAAGACAGTGACGGTGCGCAATCTTGACACCGGGGATGAAGAGCAGTTGCCGTATGATTATCTGATGCTGGCCACCGGAGCACGGCCTTTTGATCTTCCCATTCCGGGTGCAAAACTTGACGGTGTGTTCGCCATTGCCGACCTCCATAAGGCCATTGAAATCAAACAGCGGATTGCTCAGGGTAAGGTGAGCCGGGCTGTGGTCATCGGTGGCGGAGCGATCGGTATCGAGATGGCGGAGGCCTTGACCGATCTCTGGGGAGTTGAAACCGCCCTGTTGGAACTCGCACCGCAACTGCTGCCCAAGCTGGTGGACCGGCATTTCGCTGAGATGCTGAAAAACTATCTTGTCGAGCAGAATGTGACTGTTTTTACAAGCGAATCTGCTGTTGAACTGCTTGATGACGGACATGGCAGTGTCTGTGGAGTAAAAACCGGCAAGCGCACTCTGGAGGCGGATCTGGTGATCATGGCAGTCGGGGTTCGACCGCGCAGCGAGCTGGCACGTGATGCCGGGCTGGATGTTGCGCCCTGGGGGGGGATCAGGGTCAATCAGCGACTGCAGACTTCTGATCCCTTTATTTATGCCGCCGGCGACTGTGTCGCTGTGAACAACCTTATCACCGGTCGGGAGACCTTTGCCCCCATGGGATCCCTTGCAAACCGCGAGGGACGGGTGGTTGGTGATAATATGGCCGGTTATCCGTCGGTATTCAAAGGTGTATGCGGGTCTTTTATCATGAAGGCCTTTGAACGCTGTATCGGTTCCACCGGGTTAACCTATGAGGCTGCAGTGGCCGAGGGGTTTGCTGCTGATTATGCGTTGACCGCTCCTCCGGACCGGGCTCATTTTTTTCCGGGCCAGGCGGTGGTGATTCTGCAGCTGGTTTTTGATCGGCGCTCGAGACGGGTGCTTGGCCTGCAGGCTTTTGGTATGATGAACGATTCGATCTCAGCCCGGGTGGATGCTGCCGCGGCTCTGATCAGTCAAGGAGGGACCATTGAGGATTTCGGCCTGGTGGAGATGGCCTATGCCCCGCCGTTCTCCTCGGCCATCGACTCGATAAACGCAACGGCCTACATGGCGGAAAACATGTGTGAAAACCGCTTGCACCGGGTGGATCACGACCGCTTTCTGGCATGGCTGGAAGATGAGGGTCTCGAACCTGACTGGGTGGTTCTTGATGTACGACATCCCCTGGAGGCCGCGCCCTGTATTGAGAAGTTTGGTGCACATCGCTGGCGGGGACTGGAGTATGGAGAGATCCGTCGTCGCTACAAAGAACTGGTGTCAGACAAAACCTACATTATTTTCTGTAACGCCGGTACCCGTTCGTATGAAGTACAGATCTTCCTTGATCACATCGGCTCCTTTAAAACCATGGTGCTTTGCGGTGGTACAAACCTCATCAGTCGGCTGAAGCCGGATTGGATGGGAGAATAAGGATGTAAAAGAGGAAGTGACCGGTTGCCTCACGTGTTTTTCCTGGTAAAAACACGTGAGCACATTCTGGACAGGCCGGTGGCCGGTATGACAGTCTGATACCCGGTTTTTCTCACAACGGGGAAACAGATGCTGTTCCTGTCGGCGACCTTGGCGGGAGCACTCTGCCGCTCTTCCGCACGGTGTCTGAGCTTTTCTGTTCGCACCAGTTTATACGTTGCTTGGAACGACCGGAGAGAAGCAGCAGAGTTTTCTGTCTTTCTCGGCGAATGGAAAGTATCAGGACCGGTCGAGTTGAACGGTATGAAGCAGTTCAGGAAGCCGATCAAAATGACGGCCGACTTCTGACGGGCGGTGCGCGTCAGAACCGGCCCGCAGACCGATTCCGCGCTGCAGTGCCGAGGCGATGATCCAGGAAACGGGGAAGGCTTCTCCCCGGTAGTCAAATCCGGAGGTGTTGATTTCCAGATCAACGTTCTGTTCGTCCATGGCATCAAGTAACCGGCCGATCAGTTCCACGTGTCCGTCGTTGAAACGGATGCCCGGGAGATGGCGAAGGACAGCGTCCAGATGACAGAGGACGTCGCAGGGGACTGAAGAGACGGCCTCGATTAATGTCTGCAGATAAACGGTGATCACTTCGTCCGGACCGATGGCGGCCAATTGGTCCAGACTTTGCCGGCGTCTGCTGAGCAGGTTTAAATGGATGTTTT
>JAAYDD010000067.1 GCA_012729435.1 Desulfobulbus sp. | reverse complement strand
TTTTCTTTTTCAGGCGAACTGCGTCAGTATCAGCAGAAGGCGGTGGCTGCTGTCCTGAAGCACTCCTTTGGCGTGGTCGAGGCCGCCACCGGATCAGGCAAGACTGTTATGGCGTTGGCCGTCATTGCCCATCGACATCAACCGACGCTTGTCGTTGTGCACTCCAAGGAGCTGATGTACCAGTGGTGTTCCCGTATTGAACAGTTCCTGGGGGTGGAGGCCGGTATGGCCGGTGATGGGGTGTTTGAACTTCAACCGGTAACTGTGGCTATTGTGAATACCGCCAGAAAACATCTTGATCTGCTTCCTGCGCGGTTCGGTCAGATAATCGTAGACGAGTGCCACCGGGTTCCTGCAAGTCTGTTTACCAATGTGGTGGCTGCTTTTGACTGCAAGTATATGCTCGGACTGTCAGCCACAGCCTTTCGACGCGAAGATGGCATGACGCGGCTGATCAATATCTATATGGGAGACCGGGTGCACACAGTCGATGGCAGGCAACTGGCTGCCAGCGGCGCTGTTGTTCTCCCGGTGTTTGAACAGCGGCTGACCACCTTTGTTTATCGGTATCAAGGAGAGTACGCCCGATTAATCAAGGCCCTTACCGACAATGAGCAGCGTAACCGTCAGATCTGTCGGGATGTGGTGAGACTGGTTGAACAGGGGCACCAGGGGACTGTGTTACTGGTTTCGGATCGGGTTGCACACTGCCATGTTCTGGCCGATCTCCTGGCGGAAAAGCATGTGTCTGTCCGTGTCCTGACCGGTCAGACGCCTCCGGAAGAACGGGCGCTCATTGTTGAACATGTTCAGTCCGGTCAAGTCGTTGTGTTGGTGGCCACCTTGCAGTTGATCGGCGAGGGATTTGACTGTCCCGGTCTGTCCACCCTGGTCCTGGCCACACCGATCAAGTTTGAGGGAAGGCTGCTGCAAGTGGTCGGTCGTATCATGCGGCCGGCCATGGGTAAAGAGGCCAGGGTCATTGATTATGTTGATGAACATATTCCGGTTCTGCGCCGTTCCGCAGCAATCCGGCGAACCGTCTTTGCAGATTGGTAAACGGCGGTGAACTCGGGTTTGACAGGTTGCAGTATCTCTCTTGTGAATTCTGCAGAGTCATGTTTGGTTCGACCGTCTAAACCGCTGGTCAGAAACTAAGGTCGGCTGGCCATCGGTTGTCCGTGTACAGTATCTTCGTTAATCTCCGGTCGGCGAGATGCGAAAGCAGCGAACTACAGGCATCTGACGTAAAGATTCGGCTAAAACAGCCATTTTGTTCGAATCAACAGTACCGATCATCATCCTGTATTCAAACGACCGGCCGTCGTCAGAGGTCTGGTACTGCATGTTGTCCACAGTAAAACCGTGTCTCGTCAGTAAATCGACAACTTCATTTTCGTCTAACACGTTGTTACGGTCAAAGCAGATAGTGTGATGCGCATAAAAGTTTGACGGTAATTTTCCCTCGATCCACCGGAAAACCGATAGTATTCCGAGGGCAAGCAGAGTTGCGATAAGTGCGGGAAACCAGAATCCAATACCGATCAAAATCCCGATGGCAGCCGTTATCCATATTGAAGCTGCGGTTGTCAATCCGCGTACTGATTGTCCCTCTTTAAAAATCACACCTGCTCCAAGAAAACCGATTCCGGTCATGATACCCTGTGCCGTTCTTGTCGGATCGGTACGGATTGTGTCCAAGGGGGCTCCGGGAAGCCAGGTCCATTGATAATACGTGACCAGCATCAGGAGGCTTGAAGCCAGACAGACCAGGGTATGTGTTCGAAAACCGGCCGGCCGGCCGTGATAGCTTCGCTCAAACCCGATAACTCCTCCGGCGAGGAGTGCACCGGCCAGGCGGATGCTGATCATAAGGTGCTCTGCTTCCATTACGTTAAAAAATGATTCAAAATCAGCCATGATGTGTCTTTTCTAGTCGGATGTGAACGTGGGATATCCGTTTTTTTTCACTTGCACTGCTGTTCTTCTGATACCGAATTCACTGTCGAGGACATCGAGGTAAACCGTACTGTCAATTATACACTCTCTGCGCTGACCGTGTAGACTTGTGTAAGCAAAGGTACATCCGGTCAGCGTTTTGCGACCGTCAGGCGTGGCGAGTGTTGCCAGAGGGGTCTTTCTGAAATGAGAGGCGGGTGAGTCTCTGTGAAATTCAAACATGTTTTGAAAGTCGGATATTTCTCTTGGTTTGAGTGTGAACTTAAAAAGAGGGTTCCACTTCTGATTGAGGATGTTCTGGCGGACCAGGTAGGCGTTTCCATGACGATCAATCCGGTACGATCGTCCGCGCTCCTCCTGAACGCTCCCGGTTTTGAACAGAAGAGGTACTCTGAATGAATCTCCAAATCCAACATCCACCAGCCAGGTTTCCTCAAGATACACAAGGAGGACAACATGGTCAAACTCAGGAGTGAACGTACCGTCCTCCTGAGCGACCTGGGCGGAAAGAAGGTCAGTTTTATATCCGAGTGAGCGTAAAAGATTTGCAAAGAGAATATTGTTTTCGTAGCATATGCCTCCCCGATTTTCTATGACGATTTTCCGGAAAAAATGTTCCGGTGAAAGTTTCATCGGCTCAGCCCAGTGGATGGAGAGATTCTCAAAGGGGACACTGAAGAGATGAGATGTCTGCAGATTGTGTAAGGATGCCTTGTCCGGATCTCTCATCGGAGGGCAACGAAGCCTTTTAAGATAGGCCTTAAGATGTTGGGAATTCATTTGCATCCACTGCATGAGGCATATTTGTGATCAGGATAAGCAAGCAGGTGAAATTGAAAACTAACCTGTGGTCATAATGGGGTCAATTCAAAATTACTGTACTTTTGTCGTTTTTCCAGGATGGTGCTGTCATCTGTTTCATTTGACAGGGTGTGTACGCAGTTCTTATCTGTTTGCCTGAGAAGTAGCCTGACGAACGCATCGTTAATTTGAAGGAAGAGTCTTTCAGTGCTGACATGAGAACGGGCCTTGATTCAAAGGACTGTCAGTTGACCGTTGTATCCTATTCTCAGAAGGGGAGGGGCTCACAGGTCGGGAACACGATCAGATCGGTCTTGTTCTGTTTTTTAACTCTATAATTTTCTTGGATAAGATGGCGTCCTTCCCGGGGTAATTCTCAGGTGGCTGCAGACGCCTCTTGTTAATCGTTGACTTTGGTCTCTCCTGCTTTCAGCAGGCGGTGTCCATCTGAAAGTCGGGAGCAGTATGAAACAGCAGTTTATACGGAATGTTGCTATTATCGCCCATGTTGATCATGGTAAAACCACACTGGTTGATCAGTTGTTCCGCTCAAGCGGGATGTTTCGGGACAACCAGCTTGTAGCCGATCGACTGATGGATTCCATGGAGATTGAGCGCGAACGAGGTATTACCATCACGTCTAAAAATGGTTCGTATACGTATGGCGATTACCGGATCAACATCATAGACACCCCTGGTCATGCTGATTTTGGGGGTCAGGTAGAACGAGTGCTGCACATGGCAGACGGTGCACTTCTTCTGGTCGATGCTCAGGAAGGGCCGATGCCGCAGACTTTTTTTGTGGTAAAGAAGGCGTTGGCGGCCGAGTTGCCGATCCTGGTGGTGATCAATAAGATCGATAAGCCTGCGGCACGATGTGACTGGGCCGTGGATCAGGTTTTTGGCCTGTTAGACCGACTCGGAGCTCCGGATCATATTCTGGATTTCCCGGTGGTGTATGCTTCTGCCAAGGCCGGATATGCTGTCCATGAACCGGATGCGCCTGTTACTGAAAACACCGGTATGCAGGCTGTTTCCGAAATGATCGTTCATCATGTGCCGCCGCCGTCCGGCAGTTCTGATGCGCCATTGCAGCTGCAGATCAGCACTATAGATTACTCTCCTTACCTTGGCCGTTTAGGGATAGGCAAGCTGCTGAACGGCCGGCTGAGTCTGCGTACACCGCTGGTGGTGTCCCGCCGTGACGGGAGTCTCAGTCCTGTACGGATCAACAAACTTTTTGGTTTTGCAGGCAACCAGAAAGTGCCGGTTGACAGTGTGGAGGCAGGTGATATTGTGGCTGTCGCCGGTATGGAGGATGTGACCATTGGTGTCACCTTCACTGATCCTCTCAATCCTCAGCCTTTACCGTTAATTGAAATTGATCCCCCCACTATTTCAATGAATTTTATTCCCAATGACTCGCCTTTTGCCGGTCAGGACGGGAAGTATATCACCTCTCGGCATCTTGAAGAACGACTTTCCCGTGAAGTCCTCTCTGATGTGGCTCTTCAGGTCGAACCGCTCACCGAAGAAATCGGTTATCGGGTTTCCGGTCGAGGCGAATTGCATCTTTCCATACTCATTGAAAAGATGCGGCGTGAAGACTACGAGTTTCAGGTGACCCGGCCGCAGGTGATAATGCGTGAGATGGACGGGCAGCTCATGGAGCCGTATGAAGAGTTGTCTGTGGATGTTGATGAAAAGTTTCAGGGGGTGGTGATTGAAAAACTTGGCAGACTCAAAGGTGTGCTCATCGATATGCAGGTCAACAGAGAAATGACCCGCATGAAGTTCAAGGTACCGACCCGCGGTCTGCTGGGCTATCGTTCGGTGTTCCTGACCGATACCCACGGTATGGGAGTGATGCACTACGTTTTTGCGGAATGGGGTCCTTATGCCGGAGAAATCCAGAATCGGATCAACGGCGTTATGGTTGTTAAGGAGACTTGTGTAACAGTGGCTTACGCACTGTTTAATCTTCAGGAACGTGGCAGGCTTTTTCTTGGTCCCGGGGTTGAGGTCTACCCGGGCATGATCATCGGTGAGCATTCCCGGCCCGCGGATCTGATTGTCAATCCGGCCAAAGGGAAAAAGTTAACCAACATACGTGCTGCCGGAGCTGATGAGGCGGTTATCCTCACACCACCGGTTGACATGAGTCTTGAGGACTGTATATCGTATATCAATGATGACGAGTTGGTTGAAATTACTCCTAAGGCAGTCCGGTTACGTA
>JAAYDD010000066.1 GCA_012729435.1 Desulfobulbus sp. | reverse complement strand
TTGGGAATGTCGTCCGGGTATTGGGAACAGAAGTAGATGCCCACACCTTTGGAACGGATGAGACGTACCACCTGTTTGACACGCTGACGCAACATCGGCGGTGCATCGGCAAACAGAAGGTGTGCCTCATCAAAGATGAGTACCAGTTTCGGTCGCTCAAGGTCACCGACCTCAGGCAGCTGTTCAAAGAATTCGGAAAGGAGCCACAGAAGCAGGCTCGCATACAACCGCGGTTTTAATATAAGTTTGTCGGCACTTAAAATACTGATGATGCCACGGCCTGTCAGATCGGTGCGCATAAGATCGGTCAGTTCCAGGGCCGGCTCGCCAAAGAGCATTGTTCCGCCTTCCCGTTCCAGTCTCAGAAGCGCTCGCTGAATGGCTGCAATGGATTGACCGCTGGCCAGTCCGAAGCGGGCTGATACCTGATTCCGGTTTTCGGCAGTAAAGGTGAGCAGGGCGCGCAGATCATCAAGATCAAGGAGAAGGAGCCCTTCTTCATCCGCCAGCCGGAAGATGATTTCCAGAACTCCTGTCTGGGTGTCGCTGAGTTCGAGAATCCGGGAAAGCAGACTCGGTCCGATTTCACTGACCGTGGTTCGCAGCGGGTGACCGTGGGTGGCGAATATATCCCAGAAGAGAACCGGACTTGCCTCATTGGTGTACGAGTGAACTCCCGTTTTTTCAGCACGTTCTCTGACCTGCGGGTTCGACTCGCCGGCCACAGCCAGACCCGCAACATCACCCTTGATATCGGTGATGAATACCGGCACACCCATACGGGAAAAGCCTTCCACCAGAACGAGCAGAGAGACTGTTTTACCGGTTCCGGTGGCGCCGGCAACCAGACCATGCCGATTGGCGAGTGGACCAAGCAGATGTACCGGCTGTTCTCCCTGACCGATGAGTATCCGGTTCATACAAGTCCTCCTGGCAGCAATTCGATACAGAGGTTTTCGATAGTTTGTCTTCTCTGCCGCAATTGTCTTTCAGAACCAGTGAAGCAGGGGGTGCGTGAAGGTTTTTGCTGGCTGCTGAGTGCAAAAGCCGGAAAGAGCAGACAGTATGATCATTTTCAACGGGTACGCGGTGGATAATACCACCAGCTTGCAACAACGGCCAGTGTGAAGAGGGAGTAGATAAGTATAAAGACCCAGTCCGGAGCATCGTAGTAGAGGATTTTCTGCAACCAGTATCCGATAAAACTGCCGCTGTAAACAAAAGCATCGGATCGGGAGCGAAGCCACATCTCCAGACGGGTCAGCGGACAGATGGCACCCAGCCAGGCCTGCAGGGCGATAACCACGATAGCAGCCAGATGGACGATTCTGAACCACAGACTGTTGACCCATCCCCATGACAGCCGGTTGCCGATGATGATGCAGACCAGGCCGCCGATGACAAAGAGGGCAACACTCACATGTACAAGAAGAACAGCATCGGCAAACAGCAGATAAGGCACAGAATCATTCATAACGCTGAACAGATCCGGCAGGAATGAGGTGTTTTGTTCTGCGGAGGCGGTCGAAGAGGGATTGCGTGAAAGAACCCGTCATCTTCACAGCGAAAATGACGGGCGGGATGGAAGAAGAAAACTCCTGACGAAGGAGAGTGCGGAAAGGTCTGCTGCTATTCACCGGTTGAGGGAGATCGCTGGGCACGGGTCTTGCTTCGTTCAATGGACTGAAGAGCAAGATAGTTGGTGCCGAATTTCTTCATGTTGTCCATTTCAATATCAAAGGCGTCATAATGATTTTCTTCAGCCACGACCAGGTCTTCAAACAGTTTTTTTGACACACTGTCGGCTGCAGCTCCGCATTCATTCGCCCACTGATTGTAATGTTTAGCACTGTCAATTTCCATTTGACGGGCCATTTTAAGCATTTCGTTCACATCCTGGACAGGTGCAACCGGTGCAGAACTGACCAGCTCCACATCTCCGCCAAGGAAGAGGATACGTTCGGCCAGCTGCTCCACATGCATCATCTCGTCAATGGCGGTTCGTTTGAACAGTCCGGCAAGAAGATCATATCCCTGATCATCGCAATGAAAATGAAAGTACATGTACTGTTGAAGAGCGGTCATCTCTTCACTCACCGCCTTGTTGAGAAGTTTGATACTGCTCTCGTGCATCATACGGTTCACCTGTAGGTTAGGGTTGATCAGAGTGGGAAAGTTGTCGTTTCTTTAGCATTTTTATAACGTTCCGTCCACAGGAACAAGAAACGGGCGGCTGGAGCAACTCCGAATCCGCCCGCTGTTCAGGATGTTATGTCAGCCCGCAGACCGTTAAACCGGGACCTCACTCATCGGAATTCCAAGAGCTGCAGCAACACCCTTGCCGTATTCAGGATCAGCCTTGTAGCAGTTGCCGATGTGGCGGATCTTGATCTCCCGGGG
>JAAYDD010000065.1 GCA_012729435.1 Desulfobulbus sp. | reverse complement strand
GTGGCCGGTGTTCCGCCGTAACGTGGCCAGCCGGCCGTACCATCATGCGATTGCTCCAAAAAGTTTACGAAAGCCGATTCCTCATATCCCCTAAAAACAGGGCCTAGTGGGATATCGGGAACTGCTGAGCAGTTACTAAAATCAAACGACTTGATAGAAGAAAAGAACTTGAAAGACTATCAAGAACTATTAATAGAGATACAAAATTTTTCATTTGGGGATACAAAGAAGATTAAACAGCTTTTAACAGACGCAACAGTGAAATTGCTTGAGGAAGCCTTTAGAGGAATTTCTGACGACAGAAAATATGTGATTTTGGAAAAAGTTAGGATAGAGCTGAGCAAGGCTTGATATGCGATGTAACATATTATAAATATGATATAAATTGCACAACAAGTCGTTCCTGCGGACCCGCAAACAGCGCGGGTCCGCAGAACTCCACGTTAGCTGCACGACGACAATGCCAATAGGGAGGCACCAAGCATGAGCTTGACGGCAGAAGCTTACCGCGAGCGCAAATGGGGACCTTTCCCAGCACTCAGGAAAGCGTTGGAAGATAAGCAAGTCCCGCCCAATTACTATGGCTTTACCTCGGCATCTGATAACATGTTTGATGCTATGAGCCGATTAATAGAAATTGCGGTGCTTACAAACGAATATGAGAACGATATCAAGGCGAAAGCTGTATCCGTGGGTCGGGAAGACATGTATCGAGATCTCCTCAATTTAGAAGAGGCTCTTGAGAATGCTTCACGCTTCTTCAAGAGGACCAGCGACAAGGTGCGGATGCTTCAGAACGCGCTTTAAACCTTGTGAACAGTCCGATTACGGCGCAAATGCGACTTGTTATATCAGCTAACCATCGGCTGCACCTGATCGCCGAAAAAGCCGGCTCCAGGTGAGCCGTGTGTGGGCGCCATTAGGGAGCAACCCAACACTGAACCTTCCCCTTTCCTCAACGTCTTATTTTGTGCAGCGATGCTGCTGTTTTTCAATGCTTGGGTAATTTTTTTACAATCGATCTCTTCCCGGTCTGTGACCTGCCGGGGTTGTTCGTTTTTGGCCATAACCAGCGGCAAAAGAAGATCTGTACAGGTGGACATCGCATGGCAATCATGCTATTCTGGCAGTCGTTTTTTTGAGCACCCGGCCCGCTGTACCTGCAGCTCAAACACCGGTTGCCCCGATCTCAATGAGTTTTTCCTGTTTGCAGGTTTCACACAGTTCTCTTTGTTGAGGTTGTAACCTTGACAGTGCCTGTTTGTCTCTATTTTGTAAAGACCCGTCAACCCCACAATTTAATTGCAGCGTCCACCGATCTTCTGTAAGTGCATCGTACGTCAGTCAGATTGTGTGGCATAAACTTCATGGAACTTCGACAGTCATGAACGGTTATCTTCTTTTTATTCTCAGTGTTCTTCTCGTCGGCTACCTGATTGATCTTGTGGTTGCCCTGCTGAACCTGCGTTCGCTCAATCCCCGGCTGCCGGACGAGTTTGCCGGGGTGTTTCAACCCGATCAGTATGTCCGCTCCCAGGAGTACACCAGGGTGCAGACCAGGTTTTCACTGCTGCAGTCAACAGTCAGTCTGGTGCTGACAATCCTCTTTATCCTTGTCGGCGGCTTTCATTATATTGACCTGGTTGCCCGCAGTTTCAACCTCTCTTCCATTGGTACCGGCCTGCTCTTCACGGGGCTGTTCGGTTTACTGTCAGCAGTTCTCAGTTTGCCTTTTTCCGTTTACTCCACCTTTGTCATTGAACAGCGGTTTGGTTTCAACACCACCACGGTGACGACCTTTGTTCTTGATTACGGTAAAGGGCTGCTGCTGGCCGTTCTTCTCGGCGGCCCGCTGCTGGCGGCTATCCTCTGGTTTTTTGAGTTTGCCGGCACATGGGCCTGGCTCTACTGCTGGGCAGCTGTTGCAACGTTTATTTTTGTGGTGCAGCTGCTGGCACCCGTGGTTATCATGCCGTTGTTCAACAAGTTTATCCCCCTGGACGAGGGTGACCTGAACGAACGTATTACCCGGTATGCAGCAGCCCAGCGTTTTGCCCTGCAGGGTATCTACACCATGGACGGATCCAGACGTTCTACCCGGGCCAATGCCTTTTTTACTGGTTTTGGTCGTTTTCGGCGTATTGTTTTTTTCGATACCCTCATGGACAGGCTGAACACCGATGAGATTGTGGCTGTACTGGCCCATGAGATGGGGCATTATAAACTACGGCATATTCCGGTGATGATGACGCTGTCCATCGCCCAGATGGGGATCATGTTTTTCATTCTCTCCCTGTTTCTGGGCAATCCCGGTCTGTTTGAAGCCTTCAGAATGGAACATCTCTCCATTTATGCCTCTCTGGTCTTCTTTGGTTTTCTTTATGCCCCGATTTCCACTGTCCTTGCCATTGGTTTGAATCTGGTTTCACGACGCCATGAATACCAGGCTGATCGTTATGCCGTGGAAACAGGAGGCGCTGGCAGCGGAGGGGATGCATTGATTCAGGGCCTGAAGAAGCTGAGTGTAAGCAACCTCAGCAACCTGACGCCGCATCCGCTGCACGTCTTCCTGCATTACAGCCATCCTCCGATACAGGCCCGTATCGGAGCCTTGCGGCGGCTTGGAGCTGCGGGCTCGGGTTCCTGAACAGATGGAAGGTCTCAACAGTCGGCTCCACCTCGCCTGGCTGAACCAGTTGTCACGTGAATATGACGATATCTGTTATCAGTACGGCTTTTCTCTGCAACCGCCGATCCTGCGCATCAGTCAGAGCCGTACACAACTGGGTAGCTGGCTGCCGAGCAAACGGATTTTGAGTCTCAGTCATTTTCTGATCAGTGCACACCCATGGCGCTTGACCCTGCAGGTGTTCAAGCATGAAATTGCCCACCAGATCTGTGACGAGGTTTTCGGGCAACCTGGTGCAGGGCATGGGCCGCTGTTTCGCCAAGCCTGTACTCAGCTTGGACTTGACGTGTGTTTTCAGCATGCGGCCGCAGACCTGTCGGAGGGGATTCCGGAGCTGGATCAGGGTACAGCGGTGACCGGGCCGGGACGACGAATCGTTGAAAAGGTGCGGAAATTACTGGCCTTGGGGTGTTCGGACAACGAACATGAAGCAGCACTCGCCCTGCAGCGCGCCGGAGAACTCCTCACCCGCCACCAGCTTGATATGGATGCGCTGGCCCGGGAAGAGGGACTGGTGCATCGTACCATCAGCACCGGTCGGCAGAGGCTGGCGGAGCATCGCAAGGTTATTGCCGTTCTTCTGGAACGCTGCTTTGCGGTGAGGGTTGTCTGTGCCACCGAGTACGACCCGCAAGCTGATTGCAGCTACAAGACGATTGAGCTGCTGGGATCAGAGGAGTCGGTGGCCATTGCTGAACACTGCTACTTTTTTCTTGAAAACCGCCTTGAAGCGTTGTGGCAGACGAACCGTCATGCCTTTGCCGGCAACCGCCGTCTTGCGCGGCGCAGTTACTACCTCGGTCTGCTGGCCGGTTTCGGGCAGACCTTGCAGACAGCAGTAGCCGGAGCTGTTGGACCGTCGGAAGACAGCCGGACAACGGGTACAACTTTGCCGGTAGCACAGAGGCAGCAACGCTTGGCAGCCTTTGTCAATACCCGTTTTCCCCGTTTGCATCGTCGGCGGGGGCGGCCGTCCGTTGTTCACGGGCAGGCGTATCATCAGGCGGTGATTGATGGAAGAGAGATCAGGTTGCACCATCCGATGGCCGGTACAGGACCGACGGGTCTCCTTCGATAGAAAGGACAGGCGTTGGAATGGCGGTACAGTAAACTGAAACCCCGGAAGAGCCGGGTCGGTGCAATGGAGAACAGTTCCGCACAGCAGGAGGAGTTTGAGTGAATTACACGATGGAGCGGTGGAATATCAATAAGTCGTCGGATCTCTACAGCGTGACCGAATGGAGTGGCGGCTATTTTTTTATAGCTGAAAATGGTGATATGATGGTTGTGCCCGAACCCGGCGCAACCGATCGCGCCGTGAGTATCGCTGAGATTGCCAGAGGCATCCGTGAACGCGGTTTTGATATGCCGGTTCTGCTGCGGATTGAAAATATCCTTGATGCGCAGATCACCAGCCTCAATGAAACCTTCCGTGCTGCCATGGAAGAGCAGGGGTATGAGGGGAGTTTCATGGGTGCCTACCCGATCAAGGTGAATCAGCAGCAGCAGGTTGTTGAGAAGATCACCCAGTTCGGTTCAAGGTACCACCATGGCCTTGAGGCCGGGTCCAAGGCGGAGTTGATCGCAGCCATGGGCATGATGCATGACAAGAAGGCTGTGCTCATCTGCAACGGTTACAAGGATGAGGAGTTCATTGATCTCGGCCTCTACGCAACCAAAATGGGCTTCACCTGCATCCTGGTGGTGGAGATGCCAGATGAGCTGCCGCTCATCATTGAGCGGTCAAAGGCGCTGAATGCCAAGCCGATTCTCGGTATTCGCATCAAGCTGTCAGCACAGGCAGGCGGACACTGGTCAGAATCCGGCGGTGAGCGATCGATCTTCGGTCTGAACACCAGACAGCTGATCCAGGCTGTCGACCTGTTGGCCAGTGCGGGTATGCTTGACTGCCTGAAACTCGTGCACTATCACTTGGGCTCACAGATCTCCAACATCCGTGAGATCCGGGCGGCGGTGTACGAGGCCTGTCGTGTTTACGCCGGTCTGGTCAAGGAGGGAGCCTCGCTTGAATATCTGGATCTCGGCGGCGGTCTGGCGGTTGATTATGATGGTTCGCAGTCCAATTTCCTTTCCAGCCGGAACTATACACTGAAAGAGTACTGCACCGACATCGTTGAGGCAGTGATGACCTCTCTGGAAACAGAGGAGATCCCTCACCCGGTGATCATTACCGAGTCCGGCCGGGCGCTGGTGGCCTACTATTCGATTCTCCTGTTCAATATTCTGGATGTCACCCGCTTTCATACCGAGCCGTTGCCGCCGCGGATGCCTGAAGACTGTCCGGCGCCGCTGGAATACATGTACCAGGCTCTTCAGGACCTGACGATCCGCAACATTCAGGAGGTGCTCAACGATGCAATTTTTTATCGTGACGAGACCCGAAGGCTCTTTCAGAACGGTCAGATCAGCCTGCGCGAACGGTCCTTGGCAGAGCAGCTCTTCTGGACGACAATCAGTGAGATCAACCGTCTGGCAAAGGAGCTGAAGAATCCGAATCCTGAACTCACCGATCTTGATCGGGTTCTTTCCGACTTCTATTACTGCAACTTCAGCGTCTTTCAATCGCTGCCGGATTCCTGGGCGATCGGCCAGCTGTTTCCGATCATGCCTATTCACCGGCTGAATGAGGAGCCGACCCGGAAAGGTATCCTGGCTGATATCACCTGTGACTGTGACGGTAAGATTGACAAGTTTATCGACAAGCGCGGCGTCAGACGTTATCTGCCCCTTCATGAACTCAAACCTTACGAGGAGTATATCCTTGGTGTTTTTCTGGTCGGAGCCTACCAGGAGACTCTGGGTGACCTCCATAACATGCTTGGCGATACCAATGTGGTGACCATCAGTATTCAGGATAAAGGTGAGTTCGAACTGGTCAGTGAGCAGGAAGGCGATACGGTGGCAGAGGTGCTTTCCTATGTCCAGTATGATCCCAAGGGGCTTTTTATCCGTTTTCGGGAAGCTGCGGAACAGGCAGTCCGTTCCGGCCGGATCAGTGTTTCCGAGCGGAGGGAGATTGTCGCGGCCTATGAGGCCGGATTACGCGGCTACACCTACTTTGAACGATAACTTTTTTTAAAGCAGACACCCTTGTGCGAACAGGGTGCGGCCGGCGGGACAAGCCGGCTTACCATCGATTTGCAGGAGAGTATCATGAATGTGACAAAAAGTATTCTGGCGGGTGGAATCCTCTTGCTGGCTCTTCTGCCCCTGTCGCTGCCGGCTGCTGAAAGAGGAGCCGGCGCCACACTGTACGGTCGTACGCTTCTTGAGCAGATCAATCTCTACCGGCGTGACAACGGTCTTCATCCTCTGCGGTTCGATGCAAACCTCATCCATCTGGCCAGAACCCACAGCTTTGCCATGTCCCGACAAAAAATGGTCGGTCACGCCAACTTTGACGACCGTTTTGCACGTTCCGGCAGTCGACTCTGTGTTGAGAACGTTGGCTATAACTATACGAGTCCGTTGAAGCAGTTTGATGCCTGGAGCCGGTCACGCGGACATGATCAGAACATGTTGAGTCCTGAGATCACGCGGGCTGGAATCGCTGAAATCGGCAGGTATGTCACCTTTTTTGCCTGCAAATAGGTGCGGGCGTCACGGATCGGACAACAGGCCTGCCGCATTTGACTCTATCTTTTTCTGCTGGATTCGGTATAGTGATGCCCGCGCTTCAACTGACCGGAAGCGATCCGAACGAAGGAAACGGGTGTGATTCCCGTGCTGTCCCGCAACTGTGATTCCGCCAAGCCGCGGAAAAGCCAGACACTTCTCTGCGTGTTCGTCTTCGTGGAATAAAGACAGCAATGGTATTGTGGTGACCTTCGTTTTGTAAGAGTTTGCACACTGACTGAGCAGTGACACCGGTGCTTTGCCCCGCGGGCGGCAGACGCACGTCTCCGGCAGAAGCAGATGGCTGGTGCCGTCGGGTGATTTCTACGGACAGATCGGACACCGGCATGGTCTTGAACTGATAATACAATGAGGGTGTATGGGAAGGGTTTTTCTGGTTACCGGCGGCGCACGCAGCGGCAAGAGCGGCTTTGCTGAACAGCTGGCGGCCGGTTTTGGTCCGCAGATAGTCTATATCGCTACTGCACGACCCGTTGATGAAGAGATGGTTGACCGCATTGCCAGACATCGCCGTCAGCGTCCTTCATCCTGGCAGACCTTTGAAGCACCGGAAAGACCGTCAGCTGTGATTGCCGAACAGGGACAGGGATGTGATGCCATCCTCCTTGATTGTCTCACTGTGCTCACCACAAACCTCCTTCTTCTTTATGATATCGATTGGGAACATGTGTCCCGTCACCGGCTGGCTGAGATTGAAGGAGAGATCCTGAGCGAGATTGAAGCCATTTACAAGGCGGTATGCGAGAGTCGTGCTGATCTGGTTGCGGTCACCAATGAGGTGGGATGCGGTATTGTACCCGCCTCGCCCATGACCCGGTTCTTCCGTGACTGCGCCGGAAGGATCAATCAACGGATGGCTGCTGTTGCTGCTGAAGTGTACTGGGTGGTCTCCGGCATACCGGTGCGGATCAAGGGACGCTGAACCCACTATGCAGTCGCTGATTCTGATGATTCAGTTCATGACCCGGTATCCCATTCCTGTGGTCGTTGATTTCACTGCCGTTCATTTTGTGAAGGGCATGAAGTGGATGCCGCTCATCGGGCTTCTTGTCGCCCTGCCGGCAGCAGGCTGCTATGCCGGCTTTGAGATGCTCCTGGGCAGAGATGTGGCGACTCTCGCGGCGGTCATCATACTTATCTGGGTCACCGGCGGACTCCATCTCGATGGTATTGCGGACACTGCGGACGGCCTTTTCAGCTACAACACCCGGGAACGGATGCTTGAGATCATGCGTGATTCCAATCTGGGGGCGCATGGTGTTACAACGATGGTCCTCACTGTCCTCAGCAAGTTTGTGCTCTTGCGTTCCGTGCCTGCTGCGGGCAGTGTACTGGCGGTGTTGACGGTACCGGTTCTTGGCCATATGGCGCTGACATGGCATGCCGCGGTTGCCCGTTATGCCCGGGATGAAAACGGGATCGGAGACTTTGTCAATCAGACCGGACTCATCCATGCCTCAGCTGCGACCCTGCTCTCCGTGATCATCGTTTCCTGTCTGCTCCTTCTGTGGGGTTTTCCACTGGTTACGGTTTGTGCGGTCACCGTCATCCTGCACCTGGCGACCGCAGGTTTCGCGGTGCTCTTCGCTGCTTATCTGACCCGCCGGCTTGGCGGCATTACCGGTGATACCATCGGTGCCACCATCGAACTTGCAGAGCTCGCGGGCCTCTTTGTTTTTCTTTTTCTCTGGAAATATCAACTGTTATGAATACTGTCAGTCTTTATCTCATACGTCACGGCGAGACCGAACAAAATAAAAAGGGCGTCCTTGTAGGCAGTACTGACACCGCTCTGAACGATCATGGTCGCCGCCAGGCTCTTTCCCTGCGTGAACGCATCAATGCCCTCCAGGTGGATGCCGTTTATTCAAGCCCTCTTGCCCGGGCTGTGGAAACCGCAAGCCTGGTTTTCGGCGACAACGCACCGATCATCACCGACTCAAGCCTGCAGGAGTTCCATTTTGGTGAATGGGAGGGGATGCACTTTTCAGAGATAGCCAAACAGTATCCGGAAGCCTGGCGGATGTGGCTCACGGACTGGGAAAAGACCCGCATACCCGGCAGTGAGAATTTTTTCGCGTTCACACATCGTGTTATCAGTGCGGTTGAGGAGATTGTCCGCTCCCAGCCCGGACAGCGCGTCGCAGTGGTTTCTCACGGCGGGTGCATCCGCTCGCTCCTCGCCCACTTCTTCTGTGAATCGGTTGGTAAAGGATACTGGCGTTTCAAGGTTGATAATGCCACACTCAGTGAGGTTGAGTTCATGGGTGAGCTGCCGATTCTTGTCCGGTTCAACTATCGGTGAGGGGGGAGAGGATGCTGTTGCTGAAGAAGACCCTTGACGCCATCAGACCGACAGACCGGCTGGTCATGGCCGCAGCACAAAAAGAGATTGACTACTGTCTCAAACCCCCGGGCAGTCTCGGCAGGCTTGAACAGATCGCCCGCCAGATCGCCGGCATCACCGGGCAGGTCCACAATGCGATATCGAAGAAGGCGATTGTAGTCATGATGGCCGACAATGGGATCGTCACCGAAGGCATTGCCATGTATCCACAGGATATTACGCGCATCGGGGCCGATTTTGTCACCTCAGGCCGGATGGGAGTGAACTTTCTTGCCAACTATGCCGGTGCAGACATTATCGCCGTGGATATCGGTATCCAGGTCGATGTTGACCTTCCCGGGGTTGTGCACCGGAAAATCCGTTACGGCACGGCCAACTTTCTGAAGGAACCGGCCATGACCCGGGAGGAGGTTATCAGGGCGGTTGAAACCGGAATCGAGATAACAAATACCGCCATTGATCAGGGGTACGATCTCTTTGGTACGGGAGAGATCGGCATCGGCAACACGACCGCCAGCAGCGCCGTGCTCTATGCCTTTACCGGCGCACCCATTGAACGGGTTGTCGGTCGCGGAGCCGGCCTCACGGACGAGGCCTTTGCCCGCAAGAAAGAGGTGGTCAGGCAGGCGGTGCAGCTGCACCGGCCGGATCCGGACGACCCCCTTGATGTGCTGGCCAAAGTGGGCGGCCTGGATATTGCCGGGATGACAGGCACCTATCTGGCCTGTGCAGCCCGGAGGATACCGGTGGTCACCGACGGCCTCATTTCCAATGTGGCTGCTCTGGCTGCCATGCGGTTGCATCCCACAGCCGTGGAATACATGATCCCCTCTCATCTCTCCTTTGAACCGGGTGCGAAACTGCTCCAGGAAATCACCGGGCTTGAACCCATGCTGAACATGGATATGCGGCTGGGAGAAGGTACAGGGTGTGCACTCATGTTTTCCATTATCGAGGCCTCGCTGCGCATGATCGAAGAGATGGGTACCTTCGCCGTTCTTGGTAAATCGCGGGAAGAGATTGCGGATACGGCCAGAGCCTATCGCGGGCAGTTTCCAGGGTAAGCCGTCAGCCCCTGCAGTCGCTTTCCAGGTCCTGAACCGACCGGTTCCTCAAATCCTCCTGTGGTTCGGTCAGGTTGTACTGGGAACGCGGGCATGTGCAGAAAGGGGTGCTGATTGATGTACCTTGGAAATCGGCACGTCAGATCTCCCCTGATCCGGAGTGTCGGGTGCACTTTTCGTTCTGATTGTTACCGGTCTTTACGGAATCATTTCTCCTGCTTTCCGTACTCTCACCTCTGATAAGGTGGTCGGTCGGAGAGACAGGTGTCTGCAGAGAAGCGGTGATCCACCTTTTTTATTTGGAAAGGGCTTCAGAAAAAAAGGCCGGAGCCAGCTGATCGACCAGATATGCCGTCCGCCAGGGTCGGGTGCCGTGGACAAAGCCCACGTGCCCGCCGTGCGGGAGAATGACCGGCCGCACCCCGGGACCCAGTTGATCCGGCCGCGGGGAGGTGCCGGGATACATGAAGGGGTCATCAAGGCTGTGCAGAAGCAGGGTCGGGATTGTGATGCCGGTGAGGTAACCGATTGAACTGCAGCGGTGGTAGTAATCATCGGCGCCGGCAAAGCCGTTGAGCGGTGCGGTGATATGCTCGTCATATTGCCGGATGGTCCGGATACCGTTCAGGTTCACCTGTAAAGACGAGTGGGAGTTGTTGAGTTTCCGCTTATACGTCCGTTTCAGCCTGGCCAGCAGATACGACTGATAGAATCGTGAACTCCCCTGTTCAAGCCGTCTGGCAGCATCAGCCAGGACAAAGGGAACCGAGACAGCCATGGCCGCCTTGAGGA
Source organism: Desulfobulbus sp. (assembly GCA_012729435.1). Classification (GTDB taxonomy): domain Bacteria; phylum Desulfobacterota; class Desulfobulbia; order Desulfobulbales; family Desulfobulbaceae; genus Desulfobulbus. The sequence goes on along the minus strand of JAAYDD010000065.1, from coordinate 31,719 downwards.
GTGCCCTGTCTCCCCGCATGCCGAGATACCGGAGCAGTATGTTTCCGCCCAGCGAGAATCCAAGCGCTGCAGCAACAGCCCGGTCGGTGTTGTACAGAGCGAGCAGCACCTCCTCCAGATCCTCGATCGCACCGGAATGATAGGTTCGGGCCGACCGGTTGGGCTCGTGGCTGCAGCCCCGCAGGTGCATGAAAACCGGCTGGAGACCGGCCCGGGCAAGACAGTCCATGACCGGAAGCGCATAGTGGGAGTCGAGGTTGCCCTCCAGACCGTGCAGTATGAGCACCACCGACCCTTTGCAGCCCACGGCCCAGGTCAGATCAATGAAGTCACCATCAGCGAGGTTGATCCGTTGGCTGGTCAGAGGCAGGGCCGGCCGTCTGCGGAACAGCTTTGGCCAGAGGGTTTGGATGTGCGGATTGCGCAGCCAGACCGGCGGCTCAAAACAGACGGACGGATTATCAGAAAACGGGCTGGAAGTACGCAACCTTATGCCAGGCTGACCAGGTTGATCATGGCCTCATCACGTTGTACAGTCCGGTGGTACTCCACATCCGGCCGGCCGAAGAGGAGCGCATAACTCTTGATGTGGTCCTCCGGGATGTTGAGACGCTGGTAGAGATCAACGTTGATGGTTGAAATTGCCCAGCGGATCATGGCATTCCAGAGGGTGCCGATTCCCATGGTGGCGGCCAGGAGTTCAAAGTAACTCATGGCAATGATGATATCGGCATCCGGAGTGGTTATTGTCGGAGGGACCGTGACGATCAGCAGATGCGGGGCGTTACGAAAGATGATGTCGCGGCCCTTGTCCCAGGCTGAAACCACATGCCGGAAGTAGCTCAGTCCTTCACTGAGTCTTTTCTCAGCGACCGCCCGGCGCAGCCCTTCCATGATCTCATGCCGGAAGACAGCCATGCTGGCCGGGTCTTCAATCACAGTGAACAGACACTGCCGGTTGTTCTTTCCTGTGGGACCATTGGCAACAGTGACGATCATCTGCCTGATCAGATCGGGATCAAGAGGTTCGGCAAGAAAACGGCGGGTTGAGCGCCGTCCTTTGATCAGGGCGGTCAACTGTTGCACGCTGGGAAGGCTCTCCGGCAGAGGAAGTGAATTTTCCGGTTTGAAGCCGAAGATGGAGAGGGCGCCGGTGGGACAGACGGCCAGACAGTGCTGGCAGCGGATGCAGAGGCGGATTCTGGAAGGATTGAGGACCGGATAACCGGATTCCATCTCAATGACCCGTAAAGGGCAGTCTTCCGCGCAGGCTCCGCACTGGATACAGAGGTCCTGGTTCACAGTAAATTGCAGGTCCATGGCTTCTCCTCCGGTTGTATGGGTGCTGAGACATCTGGCCGGGAGCCCTGGTTTTCGGTGCAGATGCAGAGGTATGTTATCTGACAGATGTCTCTTTTTTATTCAGCTTTGGTTTGCCCTGCTGAGCATGATCGGTAATGGAACACACCAGCATAGACGACCTTTTCGTGTTGCGCCAGCGGTAATTGCAGACGAGCTCCGGCAATTGCAGGGAGGGGTTGTTGACACCTCAACCCTGATCTACCTCGATCGCCTCAGATTACTGCCCGTTGCCGCCCGTTCTTTTTCTCTTGTGCTCATACCCGGTGTGATCAGGGAATATGGCGGCTGTCCGCCGGGCTGCAGGCAGATGGATATCGTGTCCACCGGTACCACGGACGAGCAGCTGTGCCGGACAGCACAACTTCTTGCCGAGCCTGTTCTGTCAGAAGACCGTCGGGTCCTGGAACAGACAAACCTGTATGATCTGCCGTTTTACAATACCCTGATGCTCGTTATCGCCCTCTGTGTACAACACCGGTTACCGCTGACCGCTTATCCTGACATCCGCCGCCGGCTCGGGACCTTCGCACGGTACAGTGCGGAGATCTTCGGAGTCGGCGATGCGGTGTATGAGATCGTCCTTCACCGTTCAAAAGATCCCGGATAACCGTTACTCGGATCGCATCAGCTCCCGGGCAAGGGCGGTTGCAGCCTGCAGGTATGAATCAATATCGGTGTTCGGTTGCAGACGAAGTCCAGCGCCGATGAGTGTATGCACCGTGAATCCGTACAGCTCAAGGGTGCGGGTATACCGTTTTGCAACGTCACTGTGGGCGTCGGCCCGGTCCACCTGGGTGAGGATGAGCAGAGCCGTCTTTCCCGGAGGCAGCCGGCTGTACTCCTCCTCAGTGTCTGTGCGAAGAAGTGACCACATGCGATCATAAAACGATTTGAACTGACCGCAGGTGTCGCCGAAGTAGACAGGTGCCGCAAAAACAACGATATCGGCGTGGTAAAGCTGATCAAGTGCAGCAGTGGCATCGTCACGAAGTACGCAGCGGTCAGAGCGGGTATGGCAGCCTTCGCATCCCTGACAGCCGCGGTACTGCATGGTGTTGAGCGGATATTCGGTGACCGTGGCCCCGTAGGTGGCGGCGGTGCTGGTGAAGGACCGGGCAATGCGTGCACTTGTTCCGTTCTTTCGGGCACTGCCAAGAAGAGAGACTATATTCAAGAACTTGCCTCCATGGGCTGGGGGGAGAGGGATTTTCTGTTATAAATCAGGTGCATTCCGGATTTTTATTGTACGGTGGGTCAAATGATTTTTCCAGAGATTTGTCAGATGCTCTCCGGGCAGGATGGCCAGGTAAAAAAGATGTGTGAAAACCGTACTTTTTTTATATTCTTCTTGCAAGAAGACGGGTCTTTGTGAGGACATGAAGGGCTGCGTTCTGTTTCTACCCGGTAATATGCAGCCCGCCGGAAGGTTTTTTCCAGCTGAGAGGGCGTCATTGCTATCGGGTGCAATGGCCTGTATTGGTACATGATGATGAAAGTTGTGTTGCAGGAAGAGTCATTATGGGAAGGGTTGCAGACTGAAGAGCGGTTGCTTGGTCTGGCAGAAAAACTCGAAGTTGTCAGGCTGCTCGTGGCTGCAGGCGTACGCCGACTGCAACTGGGCGGTTTTGCCAACCCCCGTTCTGTTCCCCAGGCGGCCAATACGGATGCCCTGGCCTCACTGGTACGACAACAGTACCCGGAGTTGCTCTGCAGTGCTCTTGTGTACAATGAAAAGGGGCTTGAAAGGGCCCAGCTCAGCGGTCTGCAACGGGTCACTGTTTTTGTTCCGGTTTCGGATACGGACAGCCGGCACTTTGGCGGTCGACCGGTGGACAGATATCTGGAAAGTGCAACCCGTCTGATCAGCTCTGCTGTTCGTGCCGGTGTCTCTGTACAGGCGGGAATCCGCAGTGCCTTTGGCTGTATGTATGAAGGGGAGATCCCAACCGCGCATCTTGTGGAAACAGCCGGGCACCTGGCGGAGGCAGGCGCAACGGGTATTAATCTGGCAGATACCGCCGGATTGGCTCACCCCCGCCAGATCCGGGATCTGGTTGGCACATTTCATGCCGCCTTTCCTGACTTGGAGCTGGCCCTCCATCTTCATGATACCCGTGGTCTGGGCCTGGTGAACATCTATGCGGGCTACGAGGCCGGAGTCCGCGTGTTTGACGTGGCTGCCGGCGGCCTGGGCAGCTGTATCTTTGTGAAGGGTGCGCCCGGGAATGTGGCCACTGAAGATGCGGTGTATCTCTTTGAGGGGATGGGGGTTGACACCGGTATCGATGTGGGTGCCCTGTGCCAGGCGGTCACCACCCTGGAAACTCTGCTTGAGCGGCAGCTGTCCGGGCGGATCTGCCGGTCGTTGACAGCCTCTTCCGGAAGCATGACCGGAACTCCGGATGAGCCGTCTGCCTAAGAGCCCCACTCCTGTTCCAGCACCGGTAAAAACCGTTTCATATAAGACGAACTCATCACCTTCATCCGCACAGCCGTTTTGGCGCTCATGGGCACAAAAGTTGCCCGGGAGGCGGCATAAACAGTCCCGTCTTCCCCGTGGATCACTCCGCTGACCAGCACCTCCCGCTCGGATACGATCTCTTCAATGGAACCGGTCACGGTGAGGGGCTGTTCCACCGGTGTCGGTTTGTGAAAAGTGACGGTCATGGTTTTGGTCACCCCGATCTTTCTGAGCAGATAGATGACAGACCAGCCCATGATCTCGTCAAGGATGGTTGAGACGATGCCTCCGTGTGCGGTCTGATCCCATCCGGCCATGGCACCGGGAATGGAGATGAACGAATACACCCGTTCGTTATCGGTGAAGAACTCCATGTGCAGACCGACAGGATTGTGAGCGCCGCAGCCGAAACAGGTCTGTCCGTCAATGTTAACAATAGGTCTTAAGGTGCTGCGATCAACGATCATGATGTACGCCTCCTCTTCCGTCAGGTGCCGGTAATTGAACCGGCACTGTTGATCAGCTCCGGTTGTCTTTCAATGTGATCGGATGGATGGTCTTGTTTACCTGCCTGTCTTTTTCACAAGACACTAAATTATCCGTGAGGTAAAGAATAATCTGCGACGCGAGAAAGCCTGCTGCGCGCCCTGCACAGAGCAGGCAGGCCTAAGAAGAGTGTCGGGAACATCGTTTGGAATTCGTTGCCGGAGAACACAGATTTCAGTCAGAGAGACCAGACAGAACATGAACATCAGACAGGAGGACGGCGGATGAGCAGGACAACCGGGTTGGGCGAACAGATGGATCAGGATATGCTGGTTAAACTGGTGATGGACGGATTTCACCGGATTATCGTGCATTACGGTGCCTGGTTCGCCGAAGTGCAGCATCAGGTCGGCCTGGAAAAGGCGCTCGAGGTTGAGGCGGAGGTATGGCAGGCCACAGTGGAAAATCAGTTGGGCCGTCTTGGTAAGACCCTGGGATTTCCCGTTGAAAACGGTATCCCTGCGGTTTTGCAGACCATGTCCCAGGAGGCGCTGCGCGATCTGGTGGAGAAAATAAGCATCAACTGGCTGGCCAACGACGGGATCTGGTTCCAGGCTGTGGAGCAACGTTTCGGCATGGGTGATGCCAAACGGTGCAATGACACCTGCTGGACCCGATTTTCTCCCTTTGAAGCGGTCCGGATCAAGGCCCTGCTCGGCCTGCCTGACAATGGCGGTGTACCTGCATTGAAGAAGGCCCTTGCCTTTCGGATGTATGCCTTTATTAACGAGCAGTCCATTGAAGAGGTCAGTGAGACCTGTCTCATCTTTTATATGAACAACTGCCGTGTGCAGGCTGCCCGGAAACGCAGGGGGCTGCCTGACTATCCCTGCAAGTCCGCCGGTCTCGTGGAGTATCCGACCTTTGCCCGGGCCATTGACAGCCGTTTTGTGACCGAGTGTGTCGGCTGTCCGCCGGACCCGCACCCGGAAGAGTGGTTTTGTGCCTGGAAGTTCACGTTACAGGAAGAATAACCCGGATTGCCGGGCGGCATAGATCATGGTCGCGGCCCGGCATCACCTTGCTGAATCAGTTTTTTTCCCTCCGATAGGACTCAGCCAGCAGGCTGATAAAGTGTGTCACCTCCTGGTGGGCGCCAAAACGATGGACATTGTCGAGCAGCTGCATCATGCAGGCAGGGCAACCCACGGATACGGTCTCCGCACCGGTCCTGTCGATGTCCTCGGCTTTTTTCCGGCCGATTGTCGAAGCGGTCTGGAAGTGGGTGAGCACGTATGAGCCGCCGCTGCCGCAACAGGCGTCCGGAGCACTCATCTCCCTGAACGTGACGCCCGGGATCAGGTGCAGGATCTCGCGCGGTTCCGCCGCCACTCCCATGGATTTCTTCAGGTGACAGGAATCGTGGTAGGTCACCACCTTGTCGATCCGGCCCTGTGGTGCACGCAGCCGGACGATGCGGGTGAGGAAGGTCGAGATGTCATAGGTCTGTTTGGCCCACTTCTCGGCTTTGGGTCCGTAGATCGGGTCGTTTGCCAGCAGTTCGCTGTAGTCGTGCTGCCAGGCACCGCCGCAGGAACCGCAGCCGGTAATCAGGTAGTCGCAGCCGGTGGCCTCGAACACATCGATGTTGTTTCTGGCCAGAGTGCGGACGGTATCAATATCGCCGTGTACCAGCACAGGAACACCGCAGCAGTTCTGCCCCTTAGGGATATGGACCTCGATGTTGTTGGCGGTGAGCACCTCAATCAGGTCCCGGCCAGCCTCAGGATAGAAGTAATTCAGTGAGTCGCCAGTGAAAAACGCCACGCTGGCGACCGGATCAGTCACCCGCACCACCTCGGGCACCTGTTCGCGCAGTGGCGTACTGTTCAGGCCGGGCAGCTTGCGCTCGGCATCGAAACCGATGGTGCCGCCGACCAGGGAAAAGGGCGAACGCGGTGAGATTGCCCGACTCTCTTTCTCGCTGCGGAACACGAGGGACTGCATGGTCGCGCCGAGGCGCATACCGGCATCGAACAGCTTCGGATGCCTGAGGGTGGAGAAGATCATCTTCTTCAGCCAGGGCAGACCGTTCTTGCGCACTAGGGCGGCACGCAGGGCAAGCATGATATGGTCGAAGTTGACTTTGGTCGGACAGTTGATCATGCAGGACTTGCACACCAGGCAGTTGAACGCCATCTCGTAAACTTCCGGATCGTCCAGTTCGAGGTCACCATCGAGCACGGCCTGTGCCACAGCGACCTTGGACCGTGTGACCGCGGCCTCCTTTCGTTCCACCCCGTACACCGGGCAGACAGCCATACAGTTACCGCATTTCATGCACTTGTCGAGTTCCGCGCGGATGATCGCGAGTTCATCATGGTAGGTCTTGCTCGGCCGGGTGGCGGTTGTGGTCTCGGTCATGATTACACCTCGTGCGCGGGCACCATCTTGCCCGGGTTAAGCAGGTAATCGGGGTCGAGCGATTCTTTGATGGTACGTATCAGGTTGAGGCCGCTTTCACCCAGTTCGTTACCGAGATAGCGCATCTTGGCCATGCCGATGCCGTGTTCGCCGGAGAGCGTGCCGCCGAACTCAAGTGCGACCTGAAAGATCTCGTCCACCGCCTGGTGCATCCGTGCCATCTCATCTTCGTTGTGCTTGTCGCAGAGGATGGTCGGATGCAGGTTGCCGTCACCGGCGTGGCCGAAGGTGCCGAGCGTCAGATTGTACTTTTTGCCGATCTGTTCGCAGGCAACGAGCATGTCGGTGATGCGCGAGCGGGGCACAGTGGCATCTTCAAGGATGACCGTGTTGTTCAGCGAGGCCAGGGCGGGCAGGGCGTTGCGCCGCGCGGTCCACAGCTGGTCTCGCTCCTGGTCGGTTTCCGCGGTGCACAGGTCGCCGTGGTTGTCCCGGACCACCTGGATCACTGCCTCAGCTTCGGCCTGGACCAGGTCTGCGGACATGCCGTCCACCTCGATCAGCAGGAGGGCCTCGGCCTCGGTGGGCAGGCCGATGTGAGCGAAGTTCTCCACGGTCTGGATGGTCATCCTGTCCATGATCTCCAGGGTGGCGGGGATGACCTGGGCGGCAATGATGCCGGCCACAGCGTTGCCCGCATCGGCCAGGGTGGAAAAGGCCCCGGTCATGGTGCGGCGGAATCTTGGGGCAGGGATGAGTTTGGCAGTCAGTTCGGTGATGATGCCGAGCGTTCCTTCAGAGCCGATGAACAGGGTAGCGAAGTCGTAGGCCGTGACATTTTTCACCGTCTTGCCGCCGAAGCGGACCTTGTCACCGTTGGCCAGCACCACTTCCATACCCATGATGTAGTTCTTGGTAACACCGTATTTGAGACCGCGCAGGCCGCCCGAGTTCTCTGCCGCCGAACCGCCCATGGTGGCAGTGGCCACAGTACCGGGGTCAGGAGGATAGATCAGACCGTGCGGAGCCACGGCCGCGTTGAGGGCGCCGATGACCACCCCGGGCTGGACCACGGCGGTGAGGTTGGCCGGATCGACATCAAGGATCCTGTTCATCTTCTGAAAGGAGAGGACGATCCCCTGTTTGATCGGTATCGTGCCGCCGCTCAGGTTGGTGCCGGCCCCGCGCGGGTAGATGGGGATACGATGTTTGCGGGCAAAGCGGACGATGGCCTGCACCATGTTACTGTCGGTGGGCAGCACGACCACGTCCGGCATCTGCCGTGGCAGGTCAGCGGTGGCGTCATAGCTGTAAGTCAACCTGTCCATTTTGCCGGTCAGTATATTATCCTGGCCGACCAGTGCTGCGAGTTTCTCCATGATTTCCTTGTCAAGCATACAGTCTCCTTTGCTGCGGGTACGGAAAGGGTCGGTGCCGGGGCAGGCCTCTGGAACGACCATTTTTTCTGGTTACTTGTCTTACCAATTAACTTTTGTCACGTTGTCTGTCAAATAAAAAATATACCGGATCGACTGGTGCACCGGCGCGACAGGGCCGGCAGTGGCTGTAAGAGGGGTGGGGGGAGCGGAAGGTTGTGGCCTTCCCGGGCTCGTGAATCAGTTGGAGGTGCGGGCTACGTAGGCGACGCTGCGATGCTCGGCAAAATCAAGGTGTTCCATCATTGTTACACGGGCAGCTTCCGGATCGCGACGACGGATAGCCTCCACAATATCTGTATGGTGCTTCAGTAACAGATCAAAATCTTCCCGGGTCAGATAGACGGCCCGCCAGACACTCCGCTGAAACTCCTTCATGGCATCGAAAAGACTCTGCATCAGATGGAGCCAGACGATGTTGTGGGTGGCCCTCGCAATAACGAGGTGCAGGTTGGCATCCAGATCTTCGGAGGGTTCCGTGGTCTCGGTGTTTTTACGCATGGCATCGATGATGTCGTCCATACGGCGCAGGTCTTCAGGCAGCGCCCGCTGTGCGGCGTAGAAGGCAGTCCAGGATTCCATGGCTTTTCGTACTTCAATCACTTCCAGAACACGTTCCTGCTGCTGACTGATCAGCTCACCGAGCGGGGTTTCACTCGCGGTATCGACCAGTGACTGTACCACCGTGCCGCCTCCCTGGTACGATATGACCAGGCCGATGGAGGCGAGCAGGTTGAGGGCCTCACGTACCGAGGGCCGGGAGACACCAAACATCTGCGCCAGCTCACGTTCCGGTGGCAGTTTGTCACCGGGCGCAAAGTCACCGGCAAGGATGGAGTCTCGGATCTGATCAGCGATCAGGTTGGAGATCTTCTTGGCTTTGATCGGTTTGAATTTCATGGGTGGATAGGATGAAGAAATAGATCGATTATTAACTGGATATCTACCTGAATACATTTGGAATTGCAACGTATAAAAAGAGATGTCCTGCCGTTGGAGCGGGCGGGGAGAGATAAAAAGACAGGCACCGATCCCGGCAAGCGGAACAGTTGCAGGGATCGGTGCTGACATGCCTGTACGCTGTTTTCCTGTCTGCGGGTTAATAGATGCCCGGAAACATGATGTAGCAGAAAACAAGGCCGAGAGTACCGACGATCAGACCGTAGAGCAGCATCGGTGGAGAGTTTCGACGGATGAGGAGGCCTTCCTGGCCAACAAGGCCGACAGTTGCTGAGGCGGCGACGATATTGTGGATGCACACCATGTTGCCCATGGCACCGCCCACAGCCTGGAGGCTGACGATGATCTGCTTGGAGATCCCCAGCTGGGCTGCAGTGGCGTACTGGAACTCGGCGAACAGCAGGTCGGATACGGTGTTCGAGCCGGTGATGAATGATCCGAGGGCACCGACAAGGGAGGTGAACATCGGCCAGGAGGTACCGGCCATGCCGGCGGCAGCCTGCGCCATGGCGAGTGGCATGGAGGGCAGATCCAGAGAATTCTGGGCTGACTGTTTAAAGATCTCCACCATGGCCACGGCAAAGAGCATGGCAATGGTCGGGTTTTTCAGGGCCTTGAACGAGTCGATCCAGGTGGACCTTATCTTTTCCGCGGGCATACCGTGCAGGAAGATGGTGAGTACGGCCACCAGCATGAAGGGGATGGTGCCGGGAAGGTAGAGGGGTTTGATGGAGTAGGTGACCGACTGGTAGCCGAGAATGGCGTGTACATCAAAGCTGATGCTGTTCAGCCAGGCCTTGAGCGGCAGAAAGTTGACCCGGGTGAGCACCAGGATAACGCCGATGAGCACGTAGGGCAGCCAGGCGCGGAACTGGCTCATGTGCGCCTTGAACTCTTTATTTTCTTCGGTGGCAATGGTACCGGTCCACTCTTTTTCCCAGGTGGCCTGCGGACCGAAATCCCAGACCTTTTCCGGCAGGAGGAATCCTCTCTTGGCAGCGGTGACCACCAGGCCGGTGGCGATCAGTCCGCCCACCAGGGCCGGGAACTCCTCACCGATGAGGAAGGCTGTGGCCACGTAGGGCACGGCAAAACAGGTGGAGGCAAAGAGGGAAAATTTCCAGGCACCCAGGCCCTCCAGCCAGGACCTGTTCTTCCCGAAGAAGCGGGTGAGCATCATGTTCACAAACAGCGGGATGATAAAGACCATGGGCAGATGAAAGAGGGCAGCCCATTGGCCGATCGCCTTGAGAAACATGGCAAAGGAGGTGATGTCACCGGCCTGGCCGGCGGCAATGGCCGCTTCGACCTGGGGTTTGAGATTTGACAGGCCGAACCAGACCGGAGTACCGACTGCACCGAAGGTCACCGGGTAGGAGTTGAGGATCAGGCAGACCATGGCTGCTGCCAGAGCCGGGAAGCCAAGACTGAGCAGCAGCGGTGCGGCAATGGCTGCCGGGGTACCGAAACCAGCGGCACCCTCGAGGAAGGCGGAGAAGATGGCGGCAATGATGATCACCTGCACTCGCCGGTCGCGACTGATGCCGTGAAAGCCATGGTTGATGGTCTCCATGCCGCCGCTGTCACGCAGCGTGTAGAGAATGAGGATGGCTCCAAAGACGATGATGAGCACATTGATGGCTCCGCCGAATCCGCTCAGCGTGGAGGCAAGCACAAAGCTGAGCGGCATCTTCCAGACAAAGAGAGCGGCCAGGGCGGTGACCAGCCAGGCAAGGGGCATGGCACGGGTGGCCGGCCAGCGGAATCCGACCATAAGAACGAGGGCAAGAGCAATGGGCAGCAGGGCGATGGAGGCAAGTAGCGCAAGTGACATTGGGGGTACCTCTTATGCTGAAAGGTTGAGGATGTGATGGCAAGAGCTGCGGGTAGTTGTTACCGGACGGCACGATGGATCTGTTGCATCCTGGATGGAGCGAGGTCTTTGGGTCATGCTGTTTCTCCTTGTAGATGTGAGGCCAAAAAACACTGTTGTCGTATTGGTTTTTCCTGAGGCACAAAGAGGCCATAATTTGGTCTTACCAATTATTTTATTCTGCAGAATCCGTCAATATTATTTTTTGCGTTTTAATAAAAAAGTATGTTGACATGATGGTATAGGTTAAAATATATTGGTCTTGCCTGATGGGGTAAAGTTACCTTACCAATTTTACCTCTCGTTCATGACTGTTGGAAAACCGGTATGCAGACGCATGGGGCGCAGCTGCCGGGCCGCATACACAGGAGGAGGTTTGCATGTACGAACAGTTCAAGGTAAAGGCGGAAGGCGTCAGTGCCGAGGTGCACCGTTTTACAACCAGTGCCGATGCATTGGCTTTTCTTGTTGATTTTTTGCAAGAGGAAGAGGTGACTGATCAGGATGGCCGGTACTGCGTGGTGGCGGACAGTCCATTTTTGGGCAGTATCGATCGAAAACAGCTCGCAGAAATCCCTGGAGTTTTTTTTGATGTGACCCGGGAGCTGGCTGCAGGTGCCAAGGTGGGCATCAGTCAGGTGGACTGGGCCCTGGCCGATACCGGCACTCTGGTTCAGGATGCCACTGCAGCTGATAAACGACTGGTCTCGACACTGCCGCTTATTCATATCGCCATGATCGCCACTTCGGGTCTGCGCCCTGACATGCCGGCATGGCTGGCTGATGCCGACCCGGATAAGGCCGGCTACCTGGCCATGATTACCGGGCCGAGCCGTACTGCGGACATTGAACGGGTACTGACCATTGGTGTGCATGGGCCGGCACGACTGGTCATCTGCTTTATCGACGAACTGGGAGGGCCCAACTGATGCAACAGGAATTCAAGACATCCATTGACCGGGCTCTGCACGATGCCAACCTGACCGGAGCACTGGAGAAGTTCTCCGAAGCCTACAAGGTCAACCGCGCGAAAGCGTATGAAGGTATTGATTTCGAGGCCCTGCGAGGACACATCGCAGAGCGTAAAGGGTATGCTGCAGCCCATCTCAAGGAGCTGTCCGCCCGATTCCAGAAAAATGCGGAGGCAAAAGGGGCCAAGGTATTTTGTACCAGTGATCCGGCTGAGGTCCGGGAGTATATTCTCAGAGTTGCTCAGGAAAACGGTGTCCGGTCCATCGTTAAATCAAAATCCATGGCCACGGAAGAGATCCATCTCAACTCGTTCCTTGAAAAGGAGGGGATCGAGGTCAATGAGACTGACCTCGGTGAATGGATCATTCAGCTGGCCGGTCAGACGCCTTCGCACATGGTCATGCCTGCGATTCATATGACAAAAGAGGAGGTGGCCGATCTCTTTTCCAAAGAGGTGGAGGAACGCCTCACCTCGGATATTCCCAGGCTGGTCAAGGTGGCCCGCCAGGAGATGCGCCCCAAGTTTCTTCGGGCTGATATGGGTATTTCCGGCGGTAATATGGCCGTGGCGGAGACCGGTTCGATCGTGCTGGTCACAAATGAAGGGAATGCCCGTCTTGTCACCTCACTGCCCAGAATTCATATTGCCGTGATCGGCATTGAAAAACTGGTGGAGAAATTCAGTGACATCGCTCCGATCCTCAAGGCACTGCCGCGGAGCGCCACCGCCCAGCTGCTGACCAGTTACGTGTCTATCATCTCCGGCCAGACGCCCAACAGTGACGGCAGTCTCAAGAATCTGCACATCATTCTCATGGACAACAAACGGAGCGAAATGGCGGCGGATCCGATGTTCAAGGAGGCCATGCAGTGCATCCGTTGCGCCTCCTGCCTCAACGTCTGCCCGATTTTCCGTCTGGTCGGCGGGCACGTCTTCGGCAAGGTGTACACCGGCGGCATCGGCACGATCCTCACCGCCTGGTACGATGAGTTGAAAAGCTCGGAAGAGATCCAGGGACTGTGCATTCAGTGCGGAGCCTGTAAGGATGTCTGCCCGGGCAAGATTGATATTCCCGGTCTGATCATGGAGATCCGCCGGCGACTCGTAAAAGAGCAGGGGCTGCCGTTGCTGCATAAATCCATCTACAGCCTTGTGAACAATCGGCGCGTTTTTCACGGTATGCTCCGGGCAGCCTCGCTGGCATCGAGACCGTTTGCCAAAGGAACCAGGTTTATCCGTCACCTGCCGATGTTTTTGGCGGATCTCACCGATGGTCGCAGTCTGCCGGCCATTGCCGCCAAGCCCTTTCGTGATGTGTTTAAAACCATTCGCCAGCCGAAGGGTCTTCCCGAGAAGGCCGTCTTTTATGCAGGTTGTCTGATCGACTTTGCATATCCGGAGATGGGCGAGGCACTCATCAGAATTCTGAATAAGGCCGGTATTGAGGTGGTGTTTCCTGAAGACCAGACCTGTTGTGGGGCGCCGGCCCGTTACAGCGGCGCCTATGAAGTGGCGGCCAATAACGCGGTTGACAATATCAGGGCTCTTCTTGCTGAACGTGCCGATTACGTAGTTTCAGCCTGTCCGACCTGTACAGTGGCGCTGGATCATGAGTTTATCACCACCTTTGAAAGTTTAGGCGAAACAAAATGGTTGCCTCAGGCCAGGGAACTGGCAGCCAGGACCATTGATTTCTCCACTCTGGTGAAGAGACTGGTCGACGAGGGCCGGCTCACACTTAAAGAGGGGCAACAGCTCGGCACCATCACCTATCATGATTCCTGTCACCTCAAGCGTACCATGCATGCTGAACAGGCACCGCGACAGCTTCTGGAGAAGAGCGGGTATCAGCTGACCGAGATGTTTGAATGTGATGTCTGCTGCGGTATGGGTGGTTCGTACTCCCTGAAGCTGCCGGAAATCTCTGCACCGATGCTGAAACGCAAGCTGACCAACATCAAAAACACCGGCGCTCCGGTGGTGGCCATGGATTGTCCGGGTTGTGTGATGCAGATCCGTGGTGGTATGGATCAGGACGGGGCTCCGGTCAGGGTGCGGCATACTGTGGAGATCCTTGCCGAACAGCTGGAGGACTGATTGTTGGCAATCGACCCGACAGCAGAGGGTGTTCCATGCCGCCGGTGATTTGATTGGATAGAAATTGGAAAGAGGTATACATTGGGTAAGACCGGAAAACAGCCGTCGACTGTACCGGCCGCCGATCCGATCGCGGCTGTTTTTGCTTTCCCTGTACTTTCAAACCCGCGCTGAGCGGGAAGGTGAGGTGGTTGTCTCATGGCAAACAATCTCTATGTGACCGCTGTGGAGGAACGAAGCGGCAAGTCGGCCATTATTCTGGGGGTTATGCAGATGATCCTGAAAGAGATCGGCCGCGTCGCTTTTTTCCGTCCTATTATCCATGACCACGTTTTTGGGCGTACCGATCATGATCTCAACCTGATGCTGAAGTATTTCAAGCTCGATATCGAGTACAATGACATGCATGCCTACACGTTAAGTCAGGCACGGCAGCTGATCTCCTCCGGGCAGGAAGAGATCCTCTATGAGAATATACTGAAAAAGTATCATCAGCTTGCTTCGAAGTATGACTTCGTTCTCTGCGAGGGAACAGATTTCCACGGCAAGGAGCCCGGATTTGAGCTTGATCTCAACGCCAACATTGCGCTGACCATCGGTGCGCCGATGTTGCTGATTTTCTCGGGCCGGGACAAGACGACAGAAGAGATCTGTACCCATACGGCGATCACCATTGACACCCTGGAAGAAAAGGGTGTGGAGATCACCGGCTGCATCATCAACCGCGCACCGGAAACCTTTCTCCGGGATACGGCAACCAATGCCAAGTGCCGGGAACAGTTCGGGCGGCCTTATCCATTGTATGTCATCCCGGAAAATCGGGCTCTCGGTTCACCAACCATTGATGATGTCAAGCGCTGGCTGGGGGCTGAGGTGCTTTATGGGAAACCCAGCATGCTCAATCTGGTGGATAATTACCTCGTTGCCGCCATGCAGATCAGCAACTTCCTCTCCTACCTCAAGGAGGGCAGCCTGATCATCACCCCGGGTGATCGCTCCGATATTATCATTGCCAGTCTTGCCAGCCGGATATCCTCAGCCTATCCGAATATTTCCGGAATCCTGATCACCGGCGGTATCGGCCTGAGTCCGAGTGTACAGCGGCTGATCCAGGGATGGGCAGGTATACCGGTACCGGTCCTGTTCGTTGAGTCGCACACTTACGATACAGTGCAGAGTGTCAACGAACTGTACGGACGTATCGAACCCGCTGATACGAAGCGTATCAGCATGGCGCTCGGGTTGTTTGGCAAGTATGTGAATACTTCTGAACTGACAAAACGCGTGGTGGAGAAACGTTCTGTTAAGATCACCCCCCGGATGTTTGAGTACTCCTTGGTGGAGAAGGCGGCATTGCACCGGCAGCATATCGTCTTGCCTGAAGGGTTGGGAGAGCGGATTCTGACAGCCACGGACATGATTTTAACCCGCGGCATTGCAGATATCACCCTGTTGGGACCTGAGGATGAGATCCGGACCAAGGCCTCCATTCTCAGTCTCAATATTGACGGCGCCAGGATCATCGATCCGGTCAAGTCGCCATACTACGATGAGTTTGTGCAGAGCTATTTCGATATTCGCAAGCACCGCGGCATAGTGATGGATGTTGCCCGCGACCGCATGTCCGATCCGACCTACTTCGGTACCATGATGGTTCACAAGGGGCTGGCTGACGGTATGGTTGCCGGTTCGATCACAACCACAGCCCAGACCATCCGGCCGGCCTTTGAGTTTATCAAGACCAAACCCGGAGTATCGGTTGTCTCTTCTATTTTTATCATGTGCTTGCAGACAAAGGTACTGGCCTTTGGCGACTGTGCCGTTGTCCCTAATCCCGATGCCCGGCAGCTGGCTGAGATTGCACTCAGCTCGGCGGAAACAGCCCATATCTACGGTATTGAACCGCGGGTCGCGCTCTTGAGCTATTCAACCGGGCTTTCCGGATCCGGCCAGGATGTGGACAAGGTGGTGGAGGCCACAGCCATTGCCAAGCAGATGATGGCCGAACGCGGCCTTGACTTTCCATTGGAGGGACCGCTGCAATATGATGCTGCCTTTGATCCGGAGGTGGCTGCTTTGAAATCGCCGGATTCAAAGGTCGCCGGGCGAGCGACAGTTTTTATTTTTCCAGACCTGAACACCGGCAATAACACCTATAAGGCAGTGCAGCGAGCCGCCAATGCCGTTGCCATGGGACCTGTTCTGCAAGGACTGAACAGGCCGGTCAATGATCTCTCCCGTGGCTGTACTGTGCAGGACATCGTACATACTGTTGCCCTGACCGCTATCCAGGCCCAGGTGGGCAAACACCAGTGATATAAAAGCCATGAAATACTTAATCATCAATTCAGGCAGCTCTTCGATCAAGTATCAGGTCATTGAGATGACCACCGAGACAGTACTGGCCACCGGTCTGGTGGAACGGATAGGCGAAGCCGCCGGTCGCCTGAAGAATATCGCCTTCCCCGGCAGTGACAGGGAACTGACCACGGTTATCGAACAGCCGATTGCTGATCATGCAAATGGGATGATGCTGGTCATCGCAGCCTTGACCGACGGTGAGAAAGGGGTCATCTCTGATACCTCCGAGATCACCGCTGTCGGGCATCGGGTGGTCCATGGTGGTGAACAGTTCCTTCATTCGACGTTGATCACACCGGAAGTGATCAATGTGCTTGAAAAGAATATTCCCCTGGCCCCGCTCCATAATCCGGCCAACCTGGATGGTATCCGGGTTGCCAGGGAGATGTTTCCGAATGTTCCTCAGGTGGCGGTGTTTGATACCGCCTTTCATCAGACCATGCCCCGGCGTGCCTACCTCTATGCTGTCCCCCATGAGCTGTACGAGCGGTACCGGGTGCGGAAGTATGGATTTCACGGTACTTCCCACCGGTTCGTGGCCGGAGAATGCGCCCGGTTTCTCGGAAAGCCGCTGGTCGCATGCAATCTGATCACAGTCCACCTTGGCAACGGCTGCTCCATGACTGCCATAGAAAATGGCTGCAGTGTAGACACTTCACTCGGCATGACACCTTTGGAAGGTCTGGTTATGGGAACGCGTTCGGGTGACGTTGATCCGGCTCTGCATCTGTTTCTCAAGCAGAATGTGGGTATGGAGCTTGAGGAGATTGATAACCTCCTTAATAAGGAATCCGGTCTCAAAGGGTTGTGCGGCATGAACGATATGCGTGATATCCATGCTGCAGCGGCAGGGGGCGATGAACGGGCAAAGCTGGCGCTGGAGGTGCAGACATACCGTAATCGCAAGTATATCGGTGCCTATATGGCAGTGCTGGGTCGGGTTGACGCCATCGTGTTCACAGCCGGTATCGGCGAGAACGACGCTGTTGTCCGGGCGGAATCTCTCAAAGGGTTGGATATGTTCGGTATCCGGCTCGACCCGGAAAAAAATAGCGAACATTCTCGACAGGCCCGGTGCATCAGTCATACTGACAGCACTGTGAGGATATTTGTCATTCCCACGAACGAAGAGCTGGCCATTGCCCGTGAAATCGCCGATCTGACCGCGAAGTAATCGTCTTTCTGCAGTGATGAAGATGCTTCCGGCAGAGATCGTGACCGGCCCGCTTTCAGCGACTGACAGAGCAATTGCCTAACCGGCTGATCTCCGGTATTGTCTTCTGGTCCGTCTTGTGTTTTTCGCCGCATAAGGCGGTGAACTTACTGCCACGGGGGGATCATGCCCAGGGTTCGACAAAAAAATGAGCAGAACGCACTGGCTTCCAGTCAGGTCAGAAAAGGTGTACAGGTCAAGGGTCGTTTATGGATAGAGGTCGAAGGTCGTACCTATCTTTCCTGGGGCCGCATTGTCCTTCTTCAGCGGATTGACGAGTATGGGTCGGTTTCCGGTGCTGCCAAGTCCATGCAGATGAGTTTCAGTCATGCATGGCGACTGGTTGAGGACATGAACGCACTGGCCCCGGAACCGCTCGTTGAGAAGCAGGCCGGTGGCCGGCGCGGAGGTGGTGCCTGGCTGACTGATGCCGGCAGACAGGCTGTTCACGATTTCTTTGCTCTGGTGGCGCGATTTCAGGAGTGGGTTGAAAAAGAACATCTGTGAAGGTTGCGCCCGGGCATTTTTCCATCGTATCGATGCTCCTCCCTGTTCTATCAGGGCAGCAGTGACAGATCCCTTTTACAGTACCTTTTTGAATGCCGAGGCTTTGATCACTGCCACGACCTCTTTGCCGGGTGCAAGTTCCAGTTCCCGCTTTGACTCAGGCACTATCTGCACGGTTAACGTGTTTGATCCGCACTGAAGCTCCACACGTACCCGATTGCCCGCGGTAAAGAGGTTACGTACCGTACAGGGCAGTACATTACGGGCGCTGGTGGCCTCAGGGTGGTGTTTGAAGAGGACGATCTCGCGGGCATCCAGTTCAAAGATGTTTTCGTTGTTTGCTCCGTATTCGGTCAGTATCAGCCGGATATCTCCCCACTGATAGCTCCAGAGATCACCGAGTGGCTGCGGTCGGCCAAGATGAAGAAGGTTTACGTAGCTCTGCCCTGGTGTGCTCCAGATCGACCGGGCCAACTCTTCAGTGGCCATCCGCCGTTTGATTACTCCCTGCTCGGCGATCAGAATCTGTTCCGTCATTAACCGTATCTCCATCAGGGAATGGCTGATGAACAAGAGAGGAATTTCAAACCGGGAAAAAACAGAGTTGAGGTAAGAGATAATCTGAAATTTCAACTCCTCATCCAGACCGGTGAGCGGCTCATCCATGAGGATCAGCCGTGGACAGGTGAGAACGGTCCGGGCCAGGGCGACCCGCTGCCGTTCACCGCCGGAGAGGAGGTTCACTCCGCGATCGAGGAGTTTGCCGAGCTGGAGCACTTCAATGATTGCTTCCGGATCGATATGTCGTTCGTGCACGGGGGTGCGCTTCCATCCGTAGAGCAGGTTGCGGCGTACACTCATGTGGGGGAACAGATGATTATGCTGAAAGACAACCCCGATTCTTCGTGCTTCAGGTGCCAGATTGATCCGGTTTGCACTGTCAAACAGGGGCGTCTGATCTAAACGGAGAGTGCCGCGATCCGGCTTGAGCAGGCCGGCCAGCAGATGCATGAGGGTGGATTTCCCGCTGCCCGATGGACCGAATAAACCAATGCGTTGCCCGGTGACCGTGAAATCAGCGGTCAGGTTGAAGGCACCCAGCTGTTTGTGGACAGAGACCGCCAGCTGCATCATCTTCTGTCCAGCGATCGGGAGGCTGCCCCGCTGATCAACAGGACGACGTACGACAGAAGGATTGACACGAGACATAACGACAGTGCCATGCGGTCGCCTCCGGGTGTACCGGTGTACTCGTAAATAGCCAGAGGAATGGTCTGAGTGATACCGGGAATATTGCCGGCCAGGATGATGGTGGCACCGAACTCCCCAAGACTGCGGGCAAACATCAGGGTCATGCCGACAAAGACAGCCTTGCCGGAGAGGGGCAGGGTAACGGTAAAAAAGGTATCCCAAGGGCCGGATCCCAGGGTGCGGGCCGCCATCCGGTAGGCAGGGTCAATGGTTTCCATGCCGAGTCGGATTGATCGAACCAGCAGAGGGAAACCGACCACTGATGAGGCGATAATGGCTCCGGTGAGAGTGAAAATGACCTGAATGTTGTGTTCCATAAGCCAGGAGCCGATCCAGCCGCGGCGGCCGAACAGCAGCAGGAGCAGATATCCGACAACCACCGGCGGCAGGACCAGGGGCAGATTGGTTAGTCCTTCGATCAGGGATTTCCCCGGTATCCGGGTATAGACAAGGACATAGGCAACACCGATGCCGAGCGGCGTTGAGACCACAGTGGCGGCACAGGCGACCTGAAAAGACAGCCGGATCGCATCCAGATCCGAAGGTTGTAAAAAGGGCATGATTTCCTGCAGTTCGTCCGTTGTTACGGAGCACTGAATCCATACTTCAGAAATACCTTGAGTGCTTCCGGGCCGGTGAGATAGGTGTAAAAGGCCTTGGCATCTGCATTCTTGCTGCCCGCCAGGGTCAGTGCGAAGGGATAGGTGACTTTATCATACAGATCCTGCGGAATCTCGAAGAGAATTACGGCATGCTCGGCCATCAGGGCATCGGTTTTGTAGACAAATGCACCGCCTGTCTCACCCCGATCTGCATAGGTCAGTGACTGGCGTACGTCTTTGGCCATGACCAGTTTCTTTTCCTGCTCCAACCGGGTGTAGATACCGGCTTTTTCCATGGCCTGGACCGCGTATTCACCGGCAGGTACACTTTTGGGGCTGCCGATGGCAATCTGTTTGAGTGTGGTGATATCGGTCAACCTGGTGACAGCCGGATTCTTTGTGCCGGCAAAGACAAGGGTGTTGGTGGCGATGATCTTTTCACTGGACGGTTCGATCTTCTGCTCTTCACGAAGATAGGTCATCCATTTCTGGTTGGCTGAAATGAACAGGTCAACCGGTGCACCCTCGACGATCTGTTTGGCCAGAGTGCCGGAAGGCCCGAAGTTGGGTATAATCTGAACAGAGTGACCGGAGGCGGTGAATTGAGTGATGATTTCTTTGACCGCATCGGTCATGCTGGCGGGTACGGAGATTCTGATCTCATCGGCCGCACAGGGGGTGGAAAAGGCTGCAAACAGGGTGAGGGTAAGCGTTGCAATCAGAATATGGAGCCGGTTCATGGAGTCTCTCCTTTGCAGGGGGGAAGGCGGTTCTGACCGGGGTGAAACAGGAGGTATGCGGACATACCGGTTGACTTTTCACCTCCAGCCGCTGGCAACAATGTACAGTTACTGATTGATCATGGTACGTCCTGTTTGCCGGCCGTGTCGCATGGCTGATGAAAGATGAGCCATGTATGGTAGGTGATGTTGATCTGGACCAGCATCATATGTTGGCAACGGTTCACAGAGGTGCTCTTTCCATACACCGTTATTCAATCAATAAAATAACGTTATGCCTGATAATGGTATTTTTGTAAAGATGTAATAAAGGGATAATGATGGAAAGGGGAGGTCTGTATCAGAAAGGTACGGGCTTTTTGCGCAGCAGGTGAGCCGGCTGGCACCTTTGCTGACAGATCACCGTCAGAATCTGGCCGGCCGGTCTCTTCGGGCGGTTTTTCCGGGCTGTGAAGCGGTGTCACGGAGAACGGAAGACTGTGGTTCCTGATGTGGAATTCTTACATGTACTGTAGTATTCACCAGTACTTCTTTTAAGACAACCTCCGGTGAAGCGTTGTCTTTGAGGTGTCTTTGTTTAGGATTTTTTTTAAACTATTTTCGATCCCTCAATACTCCCGCGATGCGAAGGCGTTGTTGTGGTTTTCAGCAAGGAGAGACAGATGAAAAGACTGGTGCTTCTGTTCACGTTTTTTATGGCTGCCGTGGCATGGGCTGATATACCGGCAACACCGCTGATGACGCTGTACCGTTTTAACGGTGATCTGAGTATTCCCTACTACGATGCCGAGACCTTCCGGCAGAGGGGCCCGGTAACACCGGCAGGCAGTCTTCCACAGGGAACATCAGTTATTCCCTGCCTGATGATGTACGGTGATGCACCGCTTACCGATGGA
Organism: Desulfobulbus sp.; assembly: GCA_012729435.1. Classification (GTDB taxonomy): domain Bacteria; phylum Desulfobacterota; class Desulfobulbia; order Desulfobulbales; family Desulfobulbaceae; genus Desulfobulbus. Next base: position 10,077 of record JAAYDD010000065.1, on the reverse strand, counting down.
CAGGGGATTCCCTATGTGGGGTTTGAAGTTGCTGTCGACCCCCGGCGAGCTGCGCCGACCTCGGCAGAACAGTACAGGAATGCGTTTAAGTCCCGGGAATCTCTCATGGTTGTCAACCATCACTGCCCTGTGGGTATCCGTTACGTGCTTGATGTCCGTAATCTTTATGCAATGGCCAAACCGCCACGTTTTGATCCGCCGCCTGTACAGCGGGCCGCACCGGCTGTGCGTTCTGCAGACAACGGGAGGGGCAGTGAACTGGATCAGATCATCCGGACCTTTCATAACTCAGCCGCATGCAGTCAGGCCAACCTGCAATTACTTGAACGCCGTCAGGCTCTGCAGCGGGCATGGAATCGTTTTATTCTGGAACAACAGGACAGGTGGTCGGCCGGCACTTTGCGACGGGCCATGCACCTTGACTATGTCATGCGTACAGCCCTGTTTGAAGGGCATCTTGGTCGTGGTTGCAGTGCGTATGGTTCGTGCGAACGGAACATCATTGCCCTTTCCATCCGTAACCGCGGGCTTGAAAACTGCCTTCAACGACAGGGGTGCAGAGCGCCTGGAGATTTTCAGGGTGTTGTGACCGCAGTCTCTCAATACAATATCTGGGATGAGTTCTTGACGCAGATTTCCGGGCTGACCTCCTGTTTCCTGCGTGACGACCTTGCTGATATCAGTCAGCCAGGTACACAGAATTACCAGAAGCTGCAACGTATGTATGCTCAGAATATCAGAGATATTGAAAGGATTCTTTACGGGAGCGACGCGGATCTGGCGGCTCTTTTTCCCGGCAGCAGCCTGTCGGATCTGAAGGCTCTCAAGCACTACTACCATGCTCCGGCCATGGGGAAATGTTTTCCCGCCTACAATCGCGTCGAATACATGTCAGGAGCAGTGGCCAGAAACGGGAATAACTTTGCTCTGATTGCCAACACCAGGATTCATGTTGATCGCAGGGTGCCGGGTGGCTACCTGTTCCGCAGTTTTATGGTTCGGGAAGAGCCTGACAGAGATGTCATCTCGGTCGTTGATAATTATCCCGGTTTTGTTGTCGACGGCCGACGGGTTTCCCTTGCATCGGGCAGGGGCAGATGCACTCCCTATGGCCTTCCGCAAGGCTGTTCGTTTCAGACGATCGGTCGCTATCGAAAAACACCGTCGTGGGTGAACGATGGTAAACCGTACGAAGTACACTGCCGGACCACAGACAGGGGTGAGCAGTGTCTGCAGGAGTCAGTGATGAAGGATGTGCGGGTGGGTGGACGATGCGATGTTGAAATGCAACCGTTTGTCGGAGTGCATTAATTTACAACTGGTGCATCTGGCAGGTTATTGTCTTAGGGCCGGATGGTCAGGGGAAGATATATAAACCAATCGACGTACAGTGTTTTTTTTAAGGCGGTACGCATGCCGAAAATCAGACCGGCAGGATAGGGGGGGGTGATCGCTGTGGGCGATGATCCGATTACCAGCCAGTGAGTGGCACAGCGTTGTGCAGTGGGAACAATAAACAGCACCTGATCGTCATTAGACAGAGATCAGGTGCTGTTCTTGTTTCTGCCGCCATACGATGACAGCCTTCAGGACTATGACTGGAGCGCTCTGATACGGTCCTCAATGGAGGGATGGGTGGCAAAAAGGGCGGACAGGCCCTGTCTGCCGGCTATACCTGATGAGGCCATGTTCTGTGGCAGAGCTCCGGTGTCCAGCCCTCCTAACCGCCGTAAAGCGGCAATCATCGGTTGAGGACTGCCCAGAAACTGTGCTGCACCGGCATCGGCCCGGAATTCACGCTGTCGTGAAAAATACATGACAATCAGACTGGCCAGAACACCAAAGAGCACTTGGCAGATAGAGACGGTAATCATATAGCCGGCACCGTATCCACCACGGTTTTGGTTGTTCTTATTGATCATGCTGTCGACGAGATAACCGATCACGCGTGCCAGGAAAAAGACAAAGGTGTTGACCGTGCCCTGAATCAGCGTCAGAGTGACCATGTCACCGTTGGCAATATGAGCCATCTCATGGGCAAGAACCGCCTCAACTTCCTGTTCGTTCATGCTCTGCAAAAGGCCGGTCGAGACCGCCACCAGTGAGTTTGACCGACTGGCTCCGGTGGCAAAGGCATTTGGAGGCCCCTCATAGATCGCAACCTCCGGCATGGTCACGTTTGCTCTGCCCGCGAGTTTTGCTACCGTGGTGAGCAGCCAGTGTTCCGCCGAATTTTGTGGTTGTCCTATGACCCTGGCACCCGTGGACATTTTGGCAATGGTTTTGGACATGAACAGAGAGATGAAGGAGCCGCCAAAGCCCAGAACGGCAGCAAAGACAAGGAGAGTACCGAGATCCAGACCCTGTTCGGTAAGATACTGATCAACACCGAGGAGGTTGATGACAAGGCCCAGAACAAGAAGGACCGCCAGGTTGGTGCAGAGGAAAAGAACGATTCGTTTCATGTGGTTACCTCAGCCGGTATAAAGACAACAGATAATACCGGATCATGATGGAGCTATTCTTCTGAAACAGGGGTCATTTCTGACAGGGTGCGGTTTCTTGATCTTCTGCGCAGAAACCAGATGTAGCCCGCCAGGAGCATTCCGCAGCCGGCTGCCACCCAGAGGACCGCCTGTTTTGAATAGGCCATGATCTGATCCTGATTGTGACCGATAATATAGCCTATCCACGTCAGTATCGAGCACCAGATAAAGGCACCCAGCAGGGTGTAGGCTGAAAAGCGCAGGTGGTTCATCCGGGAGAGACCTGCCGGGATGGAGATGAGATGGCGGATCACCGGAAGAAGTCTCCCTATGAAAGTGGAGATCTCTCCGTGACGGAGAAAAAACGCTTCAACTTTGCAGAATTTATCGGAAGAGATAAGAACGTACTTTCCATACTTGAGAATGAGAGGCCGGCCCAGGTACAGGGCAGCGAAATAGTTGGCATACGCGCCGAGGAGACTGCCGGTGGTGCCGGCGATGATGGCGATCCATGCATTCATTGTCCCCTGCTGTGCGAGATAGCCGGCCGGTGGCATGACGAGTTCGCTGGGTACGGGGATAATCGAGCTTTCCATGGCCATTAGGAGAAAAATACCGGGATAGCCCAGTGCGCCGACAACATCCACCAGCATCTGCATGAGTTGTGTTATCATACCATTGTTCCTTATTTTCTCTGCAGGTGTACGCTCATCTGATCACAGGCCCGTTGGTCACGCCCCAAAGTGATGGATAAGGGCACGATTGATCGAAGCAGGTGTCAGGTTCTCTGCTCTGTTATTCGGATCGTCAGTGCTTAAAGGAACGCTGGCCGGTATACATCATGGCCACCTGTGGATCGGCCTCGTTACAGGCCTGAATCGATTCGAAATCACGAATGGAGCCACCGGCCTGAAGGATCGCGGTGACGCCTTCACGGATGCCGACATCAGCAGCATCCCGAAAGGGGAAAAACGCATCTGAGATCATGACTGATCCTGGCAGACCAGCCCGATCCTCTTTTACTTTGGCGTCAATCGCCTCTTTGTCCGCTTTGTCACGTTTCCCCTGCGATATTTCAAGCACCAGATTCGCATAAGGTATGCCATAGGTGTCAAAACACAGGATGTCAGCGTACTTGACGTACGCCTTATGAATGGCGATCTCCGCCACTCCGACCCGGTCCTGTTCACCGGCTCCGATGGCAGTGGTGCACCCGTCCTTGACGTAGATGACGGAGTTGGACGTGACGCCGTGTTCAACGGCCCAGCCAAAGAGCATGTCTTCAATCTCACGTCGGGTTGGTTGTCGTTCACAGGTGTACTGAACACCTTTGTAGATTGTGGTGGCGGGTTTGAGGTCCTGCGGGCTCCGGATGGAGTTGACCGCTGACTGTTGTACTATGATACCGCCGTCGATGAGGGACTTGAAATCCACAAAGCGGTACCGCTCGAATTCGGCCAGCCGGCTGATACCGGGCATGCGAATGACCCTCAGATTTTTCCGGCGGGCCAGAATCTCAAGAACCCCCTCTTCAAAGTCCGGAGCACAGACCACTTCGAGGTAATTCTGGGCCATGAGTTCAGCGGTCTCTTTATCCAGCGGTCTGCTGGTGACCACTGCACCGCCGAAGGCGGCAATCCGGTCACTCCGGTTGGCCCGGTTGTAGGCATCGGCGAGGCTGGCGCCGATGGCTGCACCACAAGGGTTGTTATGCTTCAAAATGACGGCCGCCGGTTTATCAATGAGGTACTTGATGATATTCAGGCCGTTGTCAACATCTGTGAGATTGATCTTGCCCGGATGTTTCCCCACCTGGAGCATATCTTCCACACTGATGGCACTGACCAGCCCATTGCCCGGTTCGATATAGGCGCAATCGCCCAGGACGAGGTTGCCGTTAACCAGCTCGTACAGTGCTGCTTCCTGGTCAGGATTTTCACCGTAACGCAGGCCGCGTTCATCAAAGCTTCCGTCTTCCTGGGGAATTTTCCAGGTTTTTTTTCGGTATACTAGGGTTTGATCCCCAAAGGTGATAGTCATTTCCATGGGAAAGGAGTCTCCCCGGAGGGTGGAATACATTTTTTTCAGATCTGTCATGGCGGAATATGCTCCAAACAGGGATCAGCCGGCACTTTGCCCCGCTGCCGGCAGAGTGGATAATAATACGTTACTTGTTGTTACAGAGGGTCAGCGGCTCAACCTGACTGTTGTCATCAAGACGGCAGTTGGTGAGCACTGAGTTGGCACCAACGGTGACTCCATTGCCAAGCCGGCAGCGTTTTAAAACGCAGCCGGCTTCGATCAGGCAGCCGCGGCCAAGGATTGTACCGTCACTGAGACGCACGTTACCCTGAAGGTGGCAGTCCGGGCCGATGGTACAATCAGCAGACACGACGATGGTTGCAGGAGATTCAAGGGTGACGCCCCCAAGCATGAGCTCCCGGTTGCGGCGTTGCTGTAAAGCAGCTTGGGCCTGAGCCAGTTCAACTCTGGAGTTGACGCCCAGCACATCGATTGCCCGGTCATGCATAAAGGGCTGGACCCGTTTTTTCTGTCGACGAGCCTGGGCCACAATATCGGTCAGATACACTTCTCCCTGGGCATTATCCGTTCCGACCTCTTGAAGCGCATTAAACAGAAATTCCCGCTCCACCAGATAAACACCCGCATTGATTTCCCGGATTTGACGTTGTTCAGCAGTCGCGTCTTTTTCTTCAACAATGGCTTGAATGTTACCTTCCGCGTCCTTAACGATTCTGCCGTACCCGAAAGGATTGTCAACTATGGTGGTCATGAGGGTGAGATCAGCCCCCTGGCTGCGATGAACGCTGATCATCTTTTGCAGGGTTGTTGCACCCAGCAGAGGAGTGTCACCACAGAGGATGAGGACCTCATCGTGGTTTCTGCAGACTTCTTCTGCACAGAGAACGGCATGTCCTGTACCCAGCTGTTCTTCCTGGGTGACAAGTGTCACTTGATACGATGCCAGAGCCATGGCAACCTCTGATCGCTGATGTCCGATTATAACCGCACACTGTACAACGCCGGTGTCTCTCACAGCATCCAGGACATGGTGAATCATTGGCCGGAAGAAGACCGGATGGAGTATCTTGGTCTGTTCTGATTTCATGCGGGTTCCTTTCCCGGCGGCAAGAATAACGGCAATAGTGGACGGTGGCATCTGTATATCCCGGTTGAAGAAAACAAAAGGTTCGTAATCGCAATAATGTAGAAGAAAAAGACAAGTTTGACAAGCACCACCTGAGCGTGGAGGACCGGCTTACAGGTATGTGCTCAGGGATAGAAACAGAAGAGAAGAGAAAAATGATGCAAAGCAGGGTCAAGAGTCCTACAGTAGACGGATTCATTTCAGACAAAAATGCGCAAGTCCCTAAAATGTCACGAACAGGTTTTAAACCATTGCTCAACAGGAACGATTGAACATGCGACCAGATGATCATAAGCTGCTCATTCTTGACGGTGCCTGCGGGACCAACCTTCAGGAAATGAACATCCCCTTTTCTGCCTGGGCGGGAAAGGAGGGATGCAACGAACTCCTCAATCTTACGGCTCCGGAGAGCATCATTGCCCTGCATCGCAGTTTTGTCGAAGCCGGTGCCATGGTCCTTGAAACCAATACCTTCGGGGCGAATCGAATCGTGCTTGAGGAGTACGGATTGCAGGACCAGGTTGAAGATATCAACCGGGCTGCAGTCGCCAATGCCCGTGTTGCCATCGGAGATCGGGATGATGTGTACGTGGCTGGTTCCATCGGTCCGGGTACTAAGCTGCCGTCACTGGGACATATCTCGCCGGAGGTGCTTGCCGCTGTCTACAGTGAGCAGATACATGCCCTTGTCGCTGCCGGTGTGGACATGCTGATCATCGAAACCTGTCAGGACCTCCTGCAGCTGAAGGTAGCCATGATCACCTGTTTTGAAATTCTCGAGAACGTGCAGGAAGAAATTCCGGTGATGGTGTCGGTGACCATTGAGAGAACCGGTACCATGCTGGTGGGGACGGATATCGCCGCTGCCGCGGTTACGCTGGAACCTTTTCCTGTTTTTTCCTTTGGCCTGAACTGTGCCACCGGTCCCCAGGATATGGAGTCGCACATTCGCTGGCTGAGCCGTAACTGGCCGGGAAGAATTTCCTGTATACCAAACCAGGGGTTGCCGGAAGTTGTGGATGGTAAAACCACGTACTCTCTGACACCTGAGCGCTATACTCAGGAAATGAAACGATTTGTCAGTGACTATGGAGTCAGTGTTGTCGGCGGGTGCTGTGGCACCACGGCTGAACACACCCGGGCACTCGTGGAGGGTCTACAAGGAGTCGAGCCGCCGGCTCGGGAGGTGGTCGCATGAAACCCTCTGTTGCAAGTCTTTATCAGGCTGTTGAACTTCAACAAGAGATACCGCCGCTTCTCATTGGTGAGCGGGCCAATGCCAACGGTTCAAAGAAGTTTCGTGAGCTGCTCCTGGCAGATGATTATCAGGCCTGTTTAAAAATTGCCCTGGAGCAGGAAGGCAGAGGCGCCCATGTTATTGACCTCTGTACCGCTTATGCGGGGCGGGATGAGTTGAAAGACATGACTACCCTGGTCAGTCTCTGTGCCGCCAGTCTCAAGGCTCCGCTGATGATCGACTCAACGACTCCCGAGTGTATCGAAGCCTGCCTGCGCATCTATCCGGGCAGAGCGATTGTCAACTCCGTCAATCTGGAGGACGGCGGCATCAATATCCGACGGGTATGCCGTGCGGCCAGAAAGTACGGAGCCGCTGTGGTGGCCCTTACCATTGATGCGCAGGGGATGGCCATGACAGGCACGGAAAAACTGCGTATCGCCCAGGAGATCTATTCTATTGCAGTGCATGAGTGTGGCTTGCGGGCCCATGATATTCTTTTTGATTGTCTGACGTTTACGGTCGGCAGTGGTGATGACACCCTGCGTGATGCCGCACTGCAGACTCTGGAGGGTATTCGTCTGATCAAACAGGAGCTGCCGGGATGTCTGACTGTCCTTGGCTTGAGCAACATCTCTTTTGGTCTGACACCGCGGGCAAGACGTATTCTGAACTCTGTCTTTTTACATGAGGCCGTGGCAGCAGGACTGGATGCGGCGATTGTCGATGTCGGTAAAATCATCCCTCTGGCCCGTATCTCCGAAGATGACCGGCGTGTCTGTCTGAATCTTCTTTACAACAGGCAAGAAGAGACCGGGACAGATCCACTGATGGAGTGTATTGCCCATTTCAGCGATACATCCGAGCAGACTAGAGAAGAGGCGAAAAAAAGCGACCGTCTCATTGAAGAGCAGCTTTTTGCCAAGGTTGTCGATGGTGATAAGGACGAACTGGATGATCTGTTGGTTATACTGCGACATCGTTTCAAGCCGATAGATATCATTAATCAGATTCTGGTTCCGGCCATGCGGCATGTTGGCGAACTGTTCGGCAAGGGTGAAATTCTGCTGCCCTTTGTATTGCAATCTGCTGAGGTGATGAAAACAGCAGTTCTGTTGCTCGAACCGTTTATGGACAGAATTGATGATGGTTCTGAGACAAAAATTCTCCTCGCCACTGTCCAGGGGGATGTACATGATATCGGTAAAAACCTGGTCGATATTATTCTGAGCAACAACGGATACAGGGTGTACAATATCGGGATCAAGGTTCCGGTGGAGACTGTTATAGAAAAGGCCAGGGAGCACGCGGTTGATATGATCGGACTCAGTGGACTCCTGGTCAAGTCAGCTATTGTCATGCAGGATTCCATGGCGCAATATCGGGACGCCGGACTGACCATCCCCATTTTATTAGGTGGCGCAGCACTCACGGCAAAATTTGTTGCCGAATCCTGTGTGCCGCTTTATCCGGGAGCGGTTGTGTACTGCGCCGATGCCTTTGCAGGGTTACGTGCGGTTCAGGAGTATGAGGCGGGCAGGCTCACTGCAACGGTGTACAACCATGCTTCGGTAAAGAAGTCAGCAAAACCGGGTGTTCAGGTACTCGAAATTAACCGTGACAACCCGGTTCCCGAGCCGCCGTTTCTCGGACACCGCTATGTGGAAGGTTTGGATCCGGAACTCTTTTTTCCGCTGATCAATGAGCAGGCGCTTTTTCGAGGGCGCTGGGGCTACCGGCGCGGCAAGATGGCGGCAGATGAGTATGATGCTTTGATTGCCGGAAAGGTCAGACCCCTCTATCAGCAGATTATAGAACGGGCAGCGACTGAAGAGTGGCTGCAGCCCAGGATCAGCTATGGATATTTTACCTGTCATGCCATTGAGAACAAGTTGGTAATTGAAGCTGATGAGCAGGAGTACATCTTTAGCTTTCCCCGACAAAAGGACGCGCCTTTTCTTTGTATTGCCGATTACTTCAAATCAGCTGAGGAAGGAGGCGATGTCGCAGGGTTTTTTGTGGCAACCATAGGTTCGCAGATCGGGGTGGAGATTGCAAAACTGTACGCGGCTAATGCGTATCATGATTACCTGCTTCTGCACGGGTTCAGTGTTGAGATCACCGAAGCACTGACCGAGTACTGGCACAAGATTATGCGTCAGGAGCTTGGGATTGAAGCTGAGAGAGAAGGGGAGTCAGACTCCGGTCTGGTTCAGAGATATCAGGGATCACGCTATGGGTTTGGCTATGCTGCCAGCCCTGACCTGGATGCTCACAAATCGCTTTTCTCACTTCTCAGACCAGAAGGTGTCGGTATCAGTCTGACTGAGAACATGCAGATGGTTCCTGAGCAAAGCACCTCTGCTATTGTGGTTCATCATCCGCAGGCAAAGTACTTTTCAGTGTAAAGAGGTGCTGAAGGGGAAATGGTTATTTGCGAAGGATTCATCTGTTTGGAGTTGAAGGCCTGACGGGGAGGGTAGGGGCAGCTTTGAGTCCACCGGATATCCGTGGAAGCGGGCGAGCCGTTATTTCTCGACGTGTTGAGAGTGACTTTACCTGAATATGCTCTCTTTATCCCTTTGTTTTTTTTATTTAAACAAAAAAACCCCCTCTCTTTGTTTTGTTCAAAGAGGGGGGGTTTTACATATGCCGGCGGCGACCTACTCTCCCACACAGTTTCCCGTGCAGTACCATCGGCGCTGAAGAGCTTAACTTCCGTGTTCGGAATGGGAACGGGTGGGACCTCTTCGCTATGGCCACCGAAAAAACTGTAACAATTGAAGTAGCAGGGTAAACTTTGTTTAAAAAAGATATGGTTAAGCCTCACGGCTCATTAGTATCGGTAAGCTCCATGCATTACTGCACTTCCACATCCGACCTATCAACGTTGTCATCTTCAACGAGCCTTCAGGTACCTTTCGGTACGGGATATCTTATCTTGGAGTGGGCTTCCCGCTTAGATGCTTTCAGCGGTTATCCCTTCCGAACATAGCTACCCAGCGATGCCCTTGGCAGAACAACTGGCACACCATTGGTTCGTCCATCCCGGTCCTCTCGTACTAGGGAAAGCTCTCCTCAAATATCCTGCGCCCGCAACAGATAAGGACCAAACTGTCTCACGACGTTTTAAACCCAGCTCACGTACCACTTTAATCGGCGAACAGCCGAACCCTTGGGACCTG
>JAAYDD010000006.1 GCA_012729435.1 Desulfobulbus sp. | reverse complement strand
GAGGCGGAGATCTACGTTGTTTTGGCCCGTAGTGACAAAGCCGCTCAAAAACATCGTGGTATCAGTGCCTTTATTGTTGAAAAAGGTACGCCGGGTTTTTCTTTCGGCAAGAAGGAAAAGAAGATGGGGATCCGGTCGTCACCGACCATGGAGCTCGTTTTTGAAAACTGCCGTATTCCCGCAGAAAATCTCCTTGGTCAGGAGGGACAGGGATTTAAAGTGGCGATGCAGACACTCGACGGCGGGCGGATCGGGATTGCAGCTCAGGCGCTGGGCATTGCCCAAGGTGCCTTGGATGCCGCCCTCACATATGCCAAGGAGCGTGAGCAGTTCAATAAACCGATCACCGCTTTTCAGGGAGTTTCATTTCAGCTGGCTGATATGGCGACACAGGTCGAGGCGGCCCGGCTGCTGGTTTACAATGCCGCGTACCGTGCCAGTGCCGGTCTTTCCTATTCAAATGAATCAGCCATGGCCAAACTCTTTGCAAGTGAAACGGCAATGAAGGTGACGACCCAGGCTGTTCAGCTTCATGGAGGCTATGGGTACACTCGTGAGTTTCCGGTTGAACGTATGATGCGTGATGCCAAAATCACAGAAATTTATGAGGGGACCAGTGAAATCCAACGTGTGGTTATCGGAGCCGCACTTACCAGGTAACCTTGCTGCCACTGCTTTGACGTCGTGGGAAGAGAGTCCGGCCGCCTCTTTTCCCTGATCGTATTTCTGAATAAAACTTCTGTTTTTTTTATAAAGGGGGCCTAAATGGAGTTTACCCGTGAAATTTATTGGAACGTGGGTCATGGGTTCACGACCTTGGGGCCCATGTACGGCCTTTTACTGGTAGCCCTGATTTTTTTTGCCGTCGGATTTTTCAAGCGCATTGCCGTATATCGTCTGGGGCAACCTTTGAACAGAACCGATCAGCGAGGTGTGCGACTGAAGAATGTCGTGGAAACCGCACTTCTTCAGACAAAAGTTTTCCGGGTTCCCGGGGCGGGGACAGCGCATGCGCTTTTTTTCTGGAGCTTTTTTGTTCTTTTCATCGGTACTGTCCTCATTGTTATTCAGGCTGATTTTACAGATCTCTTCTTTGGGGTCAGATTCCTCAAAGGTACTTTTTATAAGCTGTTTTCCTTAACACTTGATCTCGCCGGTTTAGTCGGTCTTTTTATGTTAGGCGGCCTGCTTGTCCGCCGTTATCTGGTGCGGCCAAAAGGCCTGATCACCAAGGGTGATGATGCCCTCATGCATTTTCTCCTTTTTGCGATCCTCATCACGGGGTTTTGTATTGAGGGAGCACGGATGGCGGTTACCGAGCTGGGAACGCCGCTGGCCGGTTGGTCTCCCGTCGGTTTCGGTATTGCCTTACTGCTTTCCGGTTTTCAGGAGGCGGATCTGCGTACACTGCACAGCACTCTCTGGTGGATACATCTCGGGCTGGCAATGGGTTTCATCGCGGTTATTCCTTATTCCAAGTTCCGTCACATCGTGACGACGAGTGCCAATGCCTTTTTAAGCGATCTGGGACCGACAGGTAAGCTGACCACAATCAATCTTGAAGACGAGGACACCGAAAAGTTCGGTGCTGATACGATAACCGATCTGAGCTGGAAGGATATATTTGACACTGATGCCTGCACCTTGTGTAAGCGCTGTCAGGATCGATGTCCCGCCTTTGCCACAGATAAACCGTTATCCCCGATGAAGCTGATTACTCAGATGGGTGAAATTGCCTTCTCTGATCGTACCTCCAATCTGCTTGATACCATCACACGTGATGCGATCTGGTCGTGCACAACCTGTCGGGCCTGTCAGGATATCTGTCCGGCCTCTATCGAGCATGTGAATAAGATTGTTGAGATGCGCCGGAATCTGGTACTCATGGAAGGAGAGTTTCCCGGTGAGGAAGTGATGACCGCCATGGAACAGACAGAGGTGAACGGAAATCCTCTGGGAATGGGATACGCTTCCCGTGGAGATTGGGCTGAAGACCTCGGCATCAAGCCTCTTGCTGAGGATCCGGAGGTGGATGTCCTCTATTTTGTCGGTTGTTATGCTTCGTTTGACAAACGTAACATTGCAGTTGCCCGGAGCTTTATAACCCTTTGTCAGGCTGCCGGTGTCAAGGTGGGAATCCTGGGGAAGGAGGAGAAATGCTGTGGTGAGCCGATGCGAAAGATGGGAAACGAATACCTCTATCAGACCCTGGCCATGGAGATGGTTGAGGTTATCAAGGGGTACGGAGTGGAAACGATTGTGACCACCTGCCCGCATTGTTTTAATACACTGCATAAAGATTATCGTGACTTCGATTTTGATGTTACAGTTATCCCGCATGTTGTTTTTCTGCAGCAACTGATAGCTTCCGGCGCTTTGCCGGTGAAGCCCCTGGAATTTGCCTGTACCTATCACGACTCGTGTTATCTGGGGAGACACAATGATATTTATGACGCACCGAGAAGCGTCATCCGGTCTGCAGGAGGCCGGATTACAGAGATGGCCAGACATCGTGATCAGTCGTTCTGCTGCAGTGCAGGCGGCGGACGGATCATGGCTGAGGAAAAGCTGGGTACCCGGATGAACATCAAGAGAGTTCAGATGGCAGCAGATACCGGGACCGGGCGACTGCTGAGTAACTGTCCGTTCTGTCTGACGATGTTTGAAGACGGTATTAAGGGCGCCGATGTTGAAGAACAGCTCAGACCGTATGATATTGCCGAGGTGCTTGCCGAGCGGATTTAATCTGTTGGACTGAAGGATATTGATATCACGTAGGAGATTGCTGGAGGATCGCGATGAAAATACTTATATGCATCAAACAGGTTCCTGATATGGAATCTAAATTCAAGATTAACGCTGAGGGCACCTGGTACGATCGCGCTGACCTCGCCTGGAGGATGAACGAGTATGATGAGTACGCGGTGGAGCAGGCGATCCGGGTGAAAGAACAGGTGAAAGATGCGGATCTGACTGTTCTGTGCATCGGTCCTGATCAGGTCACAGAGACCATCAAGAAGGCATTGGCTATGGGCTGTGACCGGGGTGTGCATATAGCGGATGCTGACTCGTACAAAAGAGAGCCCATCGAAATTGCTGCGATGATCGCCGGCTTTGCTCAAGACAAAAATTTCGATATCATTTTTACCGGTATGCAGTCGCAGGATCGCGGCAGTGCCCAGGTCGGTGTCATGGTAGCCGAGCTGCTTGGCATACCCGCGGTAACCACTATTGTCGATTTTCTCTACGACAATGGCGCCATCCAGGTGAAACGCGAGTTGGAAGGCGGCAGCAAGGCAGTTGTCACTACGGCCACACCGGTTCTCCTTACCTGTCAGCTCGGGTTGAACACCCCGCGTTATCCAACCCTGCCTAACATCATGAAAGCCAAGAAGAAAGAGCTTTTAACAGTGGAAGCCAATACCGGCGGTATCGGCCGGATGCAGGAAACCGCAGCCTGCTACTTTCCGGAAAAGAAAGGAGGCGGACTGGTGCTGGAAGGGGATGTTGCTGAACTTGCCGATAAACTGATTCAGATTTTGAAAGAGAAAACCAGCGTCCTGGCCTAGGAGAATCTATGAAAACTTTACTTGTAGCAGAGTTTCGTGAAGGAAGGCTACGCGCCGAATATTCACAACTTATCGCATTTGCCCGGCAGCAGCAGGCCGAATCCGTCATGTTCATCGTCGGGAGTCCGGATAACCTCCCTCATTTCGCAGGAAAGCTGTACCTCGCTGATGTGAGTAAATACGGGGAGTACAACCCTAGTGTTCACAAACAGCTGCTCCTCGATGTTGTTGCCAGGGAACAGCCGGCACAGATTGTGTTCATGCATTCTTCCTACGGGTGGGACCTCGCACCTCGATTGGCCGTCGCCCTGAAAGCAGCCCAGATATCTGAGGTGATAGCGGTTGATACAAATGGTTTACCGGTTATTCCGGTATGTAACGCCAAACTGAGACGTTCAATTCAGGCAACGACCGCGCAGACAATTATAACAATTCAAGCCGGAGCCTTTTCTCTTGAGGAAGAGCCGGAAGGGGAGCCGGCTGTGGTGGCTGTTGACACCGACGCCAGCGGGAGAGTGCAGTGCACCGGCTATGAGGCTGCCAAGATCGAGGGCGTTGATTTGGCGAAAGCGGATATTATTGTCAGTGCAGGCCGTGGTGTGGGTAAACCTGAAAATGTGGCAATGGTTCAGGCGCTGGCCAAAGTGCTGGGCGGTGAATTTGGAGCCAGCCGCCCGGTGGTTGATGCCGGCTGGCTGGAGCATAACCGTCAGGTCGGTACCACTGGCAGCACTGTTGCTCCGAAACTGTATATTGCCTGCGGTATTTCTGGCGCTATTCAGCACCTTGCGGGTATGAAAAAGTCTGATTTTATCGTGGCAATCAACACAGATAAGGATGCGCCCATAGGTGAGGTGGCCAACGTTTTAGTGGTGGCCGACGTTAAACAGTTTCTGCCTGTGCTGACAGAAAAACTGAGTGCAGGATAATATATTTACCCTGCATCCTGCTTCTCTACTGGTGACGTGCGGATATTTGAATATCCGCACGTTTTTTTATTTACAGAAGCCGGGTTCCCGGAGGGACCGGCCGGTCGGGTATGCAGAGCACCACTTCATTGTTTTCGTTGTGAAATCCGGTAATGAGACATTCAGACATGAATGGTCCTATTTGTTTTTTTGGAAAATTGACCACTCCGACGACTAAGCGCCCGATCAGCTCTTCGGGAGTGTAAAGAGCGGTGATCTGAGCACTGGATTTTTTGATGCCGATGTCCGATCCGAAATCCACATGAAGAATGTAGGCCGGTTTGTGTGCCGCGGCAAACACTTCAGCTTTTGTAATTTGTCCGACCCGTAGCTCTACCCTGGTGAAGTCTTCCCATGTGATGATGGCCATTGATGGATTTACCAAGTTGCGGTTGGAGTGGGTGTGCCGTTTCGGTTGAAGCGCAACAGTCTGTCAGTGAACAATTAAGGCCGCTCTACCCGATGGGTGCGGCCTTAATTATCAGCTGAAGTAAAGGATGGTTAACCGGACACAACCTCAATACGCTCTAATTTCCAGTTTTCGGTGCGGATCGGTCGTGCCCATGTCCATTCTTCGGCAAACTTGACCGGTTCAGTCATACTGCCTTCGAGAACGGTTCCGGTTTGTTCGTCGATGGTATAATCAAGCAGATTGGCAGTGAACAATACGGTAACAAAATCTTCCCCGGCCGTACTGTCTGCGGCAACAATTTCCACATTGCGTATGGCGATGCTTTCGAGTTTGTTGATTTGGCCCTGTTCACGCATCTGTGAAAAGTGCCCGGCATACTCTTCAGCGAGCTGATCCCCGAGAAGATGGCGGAAAGTTGCAAGATCACGGCGCATCCAACCGGCCTGCACCTTAAAGAAGACATCGGAGGCCACTTCCAGAAAGTATTTGTCATCAAAGCCGGGATCTGTACGACGAATGGCGGCAAGTCCCTGTTCGACGGGATTAACTGAATGGAGGGGCGGCGTTGGTTGTCCGGCAGAAGTCTGTTTCCCTAAATTTCCCAGTCCGGATTGAAACTGATTGGTTTCAAATGGTGGTGCCTGATAGTCGGCAGAGGTGGGTACCCTTGGCCGGTTGACAAACCGTTTGTAGAGAAAATAACCGACACCGCCTAGTAAAAGCAGTGGCAGAATGCCCATGCCACTGCCGCCGGCACCGAAGAGACTGCCAAAAAGGAGTCCTCCCAGTGCTCCGCCAAGTAAACCACCCATGAGGCCACGACCAAACCCTCCAGCAGGTTGCTGCTGCTGCGGCGTTTGCTGACGCTGCTTGTTGAAGCCGCCTTGTGTGGATTTGGGTATAGACGGAGAAGTCGGCTGACGATACGGTGTGCTGAAGGAGCGGCCTCCGGCCCGGGAACGAGCATCGGCATGGTCAGTGGTCATGCCCATATCAACAAAGGTCAGAACCATTAACACAAGGAATAGAGTGGAACATTTTTTCAGTAAAGCAAGCATGATTAACAGTCCGTGGCTATGGTGAGAGAAGATGGCGAGATGGCAATAGATACCAGTAACGTTCTCAGCTTCATAAAATATGTGCACAACGATAACAGCGAACTCTATTAAGTCAAGTTGTATCAGTATCGTGTCAGCATAACACAAAGAATCAGAGCTCCAAAGGAAGTTGTTGCCTCCACATGTGCCATGACCGAGCAGAGTGACCTCTATGAGAAAGGTATAGCCGTCATCACGGCAGAGCCTGACGAACATCTTGAAACCCTGTCCCTGGTTCTGTCCGCTGTGGGCATTGATCACGGACTTGATCCATCAGGGGAGCATCTTTTCGTTCCGATTGACCTGGAACAGGCAGCTCGTTTTGAACTTGAACAGTACCGTCTGGAGAACCGTGACTGGCCATTGTCCACCCCTGCGAGTCACAGTTTGACAAAAGGTCAGACGTTTCCCACCCTGCTCGCCATGACAATGCTTGTCTTCTGGTACGGGCACACCGGACCGTGGTCATCGGCACACCTTTGGTATGCCAGGGGGATGATCGACAGCGTCGCCATACTAGAGCGTGATGAATGGTGGCGACTTTTTACTGCGCTCACACTGCATGCAGATCTTGCTCACCTCCTCGGCAACTCTTTCCTCGGTGGTGTTATTATCTGTCTGTTAAGTCGGACAATCGGCTACGGCCTCGCCTGGATGCTGCTTATATTGTCCGGAGGAGCTGGTAATTTTTGTAATATCGTGCTACGACAGTCCATGCACCTTTCTGTCGGATTTTCAACAGCGGTTTTTGGTGCCATTGGTCTGCTGATCGGTTTGACAGTCAGTCGCGGCCTGTCTCCCCGTCCTCATCGGGCGGTACTTCTTCCTTTGGGTGCCGGAGGAGCACTTCTTGCCGTGCTTGGTGCCGGTGGAGAACAGACTGATCTGGGGGCTCATTTTTTTGGCTGTATGATCGGCACAGTCCTTGGGTTGCTGACAGGAGTTGTTCGTATTTTCAGGAAACTCCAATCATATCGATGGCAACCATATCTTTTTCTCATGGCGCTGTTGATGCTGTTTTTTTCCTGGTTTGCGGCCCTGCGCTGAGTTCCGGTTAAAAGAGCTGAATAACTTTATGGAAAATCCGGAGTATCTCCTGAACTTGTTTGACGTAATGATGTTAAACGCATAATATGCGGACTCTTTCACTTCAATCTCCCTGATTGCAGATGCTGTGACCAGGACTGTGTAAGACGGTACTTTTTTTATTTATCTTATTGCCAATAACGGGGTCCATGCGATGCCAATGAATGAACAACCGCCCTGGGGTAAGAAGAAGAAACCGACGGGGCCGGAAGATTTTCTTGCGCAACTGATTCAGAAAATTCGAGACGCTTTTGACAGTAAAGAGGGAAGCGCTTCCGGTGGTGAAGACAGCGGGCAGGGCAGTCCCTCCTCAGAAACTCCTTCCGGAATGTTTGCAGGAGCTGGAAAGATTCTGGCTATTATTGCGGCAGCTCTTATTCTGCAGGGAAGTTTTTCCTCATTTTTTACCATAAGACCTGGAGAAGTCGGGATTATTCTCCGTTTTGGCCAGTATGCCCGTACAACTCTCCCCGGATTGAACTTTAAGATTCCTTACATAGAAGAACTTCACAAGGTTGATGTTGAGAGTGTTCGTAAGGAAGAGTTCGGTTTTCGGACTCGTGCTCCGGGTGTGACCAGTGCATTTGAACGCAAGGGATATGACATGGAATCCCTGATGCTCACCGGTGACAAAGACGTGATCGAGGTGGCATGGATTGTCCAGTACAAGGTGAGTGATCCATTCAATTATCTCTTCAAGGTACGCGATGTCTCTAAAACAGTTCGGGATGCTTCAGAGACTGTTACCCGGCGGATTGTGGGGAATATGGATTTTGATTACGTTTTAGGCAACCGTGAGGTGCTGGCAGCCAATGCCAAGCAGGAACTGCAGGGACAAGTCGACCGGCTTGAATGCGGCATCAGTATTGTTACCCTCCAGCTGCTTGACATTAACCCGCCGGAGCAGGTCAAGCCCGCATTCAACGAGGTCAACGAGGCTGATCAGGATATGAAGCGCCTGGTGAATGAGGCTGAGGAAACCTACAATAAAGTTATTCCCAAGGCACGGGGAAGTGCCAAACAGATCGTTGAAGAAGCACACGGATACGCTGCCGAGCGTATCAACCGGGCAAATGGTGAGACCAACCGCTTTAGGGCGATCGCCAAGGAATACCGGGGTGCAGAAGAGGTTACCCGTCAGCGGCTCTACCTCGAGACCATGGAGGAGGTGCTGCCAAAAATCGATTCCCTCTATGTTATTGACAAGAGCCAGCAAGGATTGCTGCCACTTTTTGATCTCACGCGGAAGCCCGGCAGACTGCAGGCACCCGCAGGTGAGTTGAACCGGAACTGATATCTTTTTTCTGTCCTTTTACCTTCTACCAACGACGATCTCATGGACAAATTCATTCGCCTTTTCATATTGATTATTCTTGGCGGTATCGCCATCACGGTCTGGGACGGCTTTTTTATTCTCCCGGAAGGGCAGCAGGCGGTTATCACCCAGTTCGGAAAGCCGGTCGGTAAACCTGTAAGACAGGCAGGGCTGAAGTTTAAGACTCCTTTTATCCAGGTAGTTCAATATTTTGATAAACGGATACTAGTGTGGGACGGGGACCCCAATCAAATACCCACCAACGACAAAACGTTTATTTATATGGACAACACCGCCCGCTGGCGCATAGTTGATCCTTTGCGTTTTCTTCAGGCTGTGGGCACTGAGACACGGGCCAAATCGCTTTTGAACGATATTATTGCCGGTACTGTACGTGACCTGGTCAACAAGCATGACCTCATTGAGATCATTCGCAGTTCCGATTGGTCAGAGGATTATATGGTCGTCTCCATGGCGAGAGGGCAGGATATGATTGCTCCGCCGAAGGTGGGAAGAGACAAGATCAGTCACATGGTTCTTGAAGCTGCGTCAAAAGTAACCCCGCAGTATGGCATCGAGCTTCTCGATGTGATGTTCACCAGGGTTAACTACATTGAGACCGTCCGACTCCGAGTCTACGACCGGATGATTTCGGAACGAAAGCGCATTGCGGCGGAGAAGCGTTCAACCGGTGAAGGGCGCAAGGCACAGATCCTGGGACGAGTTGATCGGGAACTGCAGGAAATTACTTCGACTGCCCAGCGTGAAGCCACTGAAATCCGTGGTAAAGCCGATGCGGAGGCTGCTAAAATCTATGGGCAGGCCTACTCCGAGTTTCCAGAGTTTTATGCCTTTCAGAAAAGTTTAGAAAGCTACCGCAGCGTGATTGGCAAGAACGCTTCGGTAGTTCTGACCACCGAATCCGATCTGTTTCGTTATCTGAACAGTCAGAAGGTCCAGAGATAAGAACTGACAGACCGGTCCGGTACGGATAAAAAAACCGGACAGCCGTGCTGTTTCATCGGTGTCTTGTGAGGTGTATTTCTTAAGCACCTGTGTGTTCTCTTCTTATTCATCGAACACGACGTATGGACCTTCTTCGGCGAAGCTTGGACGCTGTTCCGGTGAATAAGGAATTCTTCCGCGTTGCTCCAGTAACCTTTCAAAGTCAAGCAGCTCTTCTTCTGTGCTGATCGCGTCCAGCCCCAGCTGCTCGTAACGGCAGTCACAGTGTATAAGCTGACCGCCGCACCAGGGACAGAGTTCCACCGGGCACCCCAGCTCATGGTACTCGCCGCTGACGGTGTGACAGGCTGGACAGATATCAGCATCCATCTGTAAGGGTTCATAGATCATCAGGTTTTCGGGTGTTGCGCAGATTGCTGTAAATGCCTGAGCACTTTCGTATCCGAAAAAATCAAGGAGCTCGTTGCTTAAAAAACCATCGGCCATACAGCCCTGGA
Organism: Desulfobulbus sp.; assembly: GCA_012729435.1. Lineage (GTDB taxonomy): Bacteria > Desulfobacterota > Desulfobulbia > Desulfobulbales > Desulfobulbaceae > Desulfobulbus. Next base: position 2,584 of record JAAYDD010000006.1, on the reverse strand, counting down.
ATTCAAGCCCTTCACTGGAAACAAGGTACAGGTAACGGTCTTGACTCGTGCAGACCGCAAGCAGAAATATCCCGAGATGACGGTTGAGTACTCGTATCTCCCTGATCCAGTCCTCCTTTGCCTCCGGGAGGTAACTGTAGAACTCGTGAAAAACCGCAAGAGCAATACGATCTTCCCGGTACATATCCAGCAGGTCTTCGGCTGCGGCCCGGTTTTCTTCCGGTACCGCATAATCCATGGCCTGAAGAATTTTTCTTCTTTTTTCTTCCAAATCTTCGAGTAGCATTTTACATTTCTCCTGCTCTGAATACGTATGATAACGCTTATATTCAGCCGCTGTCCGAAGGCAGAGTTTATCAGACCGTCAAGCGGCTGTCTTGAATTTTAGTGATAAATGCGATATTGTGCCGCCGCGAAAATACAGGTTGCGACAGTATAACGTACTGCTTCACCGGGGCAGAAGAATAACTTGGACAGCCCCGGACCTACTCCTCTTTTTGTTCCGATGCACGACTTTCTCTGTATCGCGAATACCGTCACCATACCTTGTATTCGAGAGAGTGGGACTGTATCCTGAAACCATTCCCGTGTCCTGGAGACATTGTAATGCCTGAAGAAAATTTCTTCGATCGAACCGCAGAGTTAATTATTGACGGCAAGTCTCATTTTTTACCCATTCTTGAGGGAATCGAGGGGGATAAATCCATTGATGTGAGCGACTTGCTGGTTGATACCGGATACACAGTTTATGATACCGGATACAAGAATTCAGCCTCCTGTTGCAGTACCATCACCTATCTTGACGGTGAAAGAGGTGTCCTGCGGTATCGTGGCTACAACATTGAAGATCTGGCTTCCCGATGCCTGTTTATCGAGGTGGCGTATCTGTTGCTCCACAATAAGCTGCCGAACCGTGTGGAGCTGGAAAATTTCCGTACCATGCTTGAAGAACACGCTCTCATTCATGAAGACATGGTGCACTTTCTGGATAAGTTTCCTCCCCATGCCTCTCCGATGTCGATCCTTTCGGTGATGGTGAACAGTCTGCACAACTTTTATCCGGAAATGAGCGCGGATCCGCTGGAAAATATTGATCTCACCGCCAGCCGGCTTATTTCAAAAATTCGGACCATTGCAGCTTTTTCTTATAAAAAGTCCATTGGGCAGCCTCTGGTCTACCCCCGTAATGACCTCTCTTACTGCGGCAACTTTCTGAACATGATGTTCGACACTCCTGTCAGGCCATACATTGTTCTTCCGGAGGTTGTCGCTGCTCTTAATAAGTTGCTGATACTTCATGCGGATCATGAACAGAACTGTTCCACTTCGGCTGTCCGTCTGGTCGGCAGCTCCGGAGGAAATCTGTACTCTTCCATCTCCGCAGGCATCAATGCCCTGTGGGGGCCTCTGCATGGCGGCGCCAATGAGGCGGTTATTCACATGCTGGAAGCGATTCACAAGGATAACAATAATTATAAAAAGTATATCGCCAAGGCAAAAGACCGCAGAGATCCTTTTCGTCTTTCAGGATTCGGTCATCGTATCTATCGGACCTTTGATCCACGGGGGACGATCATTAAAGATGCATGTGATGAGATTCTCAAGATCCTTAACATCAAGGATCCTCTTCTCGATATCGCCCGCAATCTGGAAGAGATTGTGCTCAATGACCCCTATTTTGTCAGTCGGAACCTCTATCCCAACGTTGACTTTTATTCCGGCATTATTTACCGGGCCTTAGGTATCCCCACCAATATGTTCACCGTTATGTTTGCACTGGGAAGATTGCCCGGCTGGATTGCACAGTGGAAGGAGATGCGTGAAGATCCGGAAACCAAGATCTATCGGCCCCGCCAGATCTATATCGGTTCACCAGCCCGTAAGTTTGTTCCCCTGGGAGAGCGTACCTGAACAGACGGGATATATTGGCGAGAAAAAGTAATACGGCACTCCGGGCGGACTGACTGTTCCGACATGCTGAGACAGCCGATGAAGTGCATCTTTCTCCAGGGTTGCTGAAAGTTGCCGTCGCTGAAACCTCTCAACCCCGGCACTTGATTTCAGCCCGCGTGGTTGAGTCAGATTGAGCTTCCGTCGCGGTTTATTCAGTGCAATATCCTGACTTTCCTTTTTACCCTGTAACCACTATCTGCTCCGCCAGTGCCGGCTCCTCGCTCGCAGGACATGTGAGGACAGATCAGATGGCCCCGGGGATGTTGACGTCAATCATCGTCTCGTCCCACACGGTCCTCCGCCATTCATCGCTTTGAATAACGCCGCTGTGACATTTCAATTGTTGTTGACTGACAGCAGCAGCTGCGGTTTCTTTCTGGCTTGTCCCTTTTTCCAATCCGGACGCAACGCCAGAAGATCGGATTCATTGTGTGTGTCTGCACGAAGATTTCCCGACTGTTGATCAATGCTGTTTCGGTTCCACCTGACCACCCGTGTCCGGAAACAGTACGGGCATACTCTAAAGGGTACAGTTGTGTGGCGGACAGCAGTTTGCCGATGGTCAGCTGCTGGTAAAGCCACAGTGCTGCACAGAAACAATCCGATACGGATCGTTTTTTATAAGATTCTG